>JAAVGQ010000107.1 GCA_014800105.1 Bacteroidales bacterium
GTAAACGCCGCCCCATTCCATGTCGTTGACCGGAATACCGTTGATGAGCATCGCGATGTTTTCACTCTGGAAACCACGCATACGGGTCTTGGCGTCACCCCAGCCACCACCTTCCGAGCGGGTGTAGACACCGGGAGTGGTCTTGAGCACGTCAAACAGTTCCTGATTACCGAGCTTGTACTCGAGTGTTTCGGCGCCAACGGTTGTCATTGCAACAGGTGTGAGACGGGTGCGACCCACTGACTGTGTAACGACTACGTCCTGAAGCATTTTTGCATCTGGTTCCATTTGGATAACACCCATGTCTTTCTTGACATCGACTTCGATGGTTCGGAAACCGACGTAAGAAATACGGATTTTTTTACACTCGGCGGGAACCGAAAGATCAAAACGGCCATCGAGATCAGTAGCGCAAGCTACGGGAGCTCCCACTGCCATGACTGTTGCACCAGGCAGGGGGTCACGTTGCTCATCCACTACTTGGCCCACACAATTGATGTTAGGAGCTGCGACAGCTGCACAGCACACAAGCCAAATTGTAATGGCTAAGAGAAGAAATCTCTTCATAGAAAAGTGGATTGGTTAAAGATTATATGATTAATTTAAATGGTTTTATATGTTAAAATTCAATGCATTAACTCGGCTTGATAAGCGTAATTAAGTGAAATTCTGTTAGAAAATGCAAAGTTAATAAAATTTAATAAGATACCGAAGAGCTGTAAATACAAAAATAGGCCCCATCTTTAAAATTAGACGGGGCCTTGTGAATTAACTATTGGAGTTGTTATTGTCCGAGGTAAGTCTTGAGAAGTTTGCTCTTCTGACCTTTGAGTCTGCGGATTGCTTTTTCTTTAATCTGGCGCACGCGCTCACGGGTAAGGTCAAACTTGTCACCGATTTCTTCAAGCGTCATTTCCTGGCAACCGATTCCGAAGAACATCTTCAGGATTTCACGTTCGCGCTCGTGGAGTTGGTTGAGAGCGCGTTCAACCTCTTTTGACAATGATTCCTGGTTGAGCGATGCATCAGCCATGGGGGAGTCATCGTTAGTGAGGACGTCAAGGAGGCTGTTGTCTTCGCCTTCAACGAAAGGAGCGTCAACTGAGATGTGACGGCCTGAAACCTTCAGGGTGTCAGCAATCTTCTCAACGGGGACATCAAGTGTCTGTGCAAGTTCCTCGGGAGAGGGCCGGCGTTCATGTTCCTGCTCGAACTTAGACAGCGCTTTGCTTATCTTGTTGAGGGAGCCCACCTGGTTGAGAGGCAGGCGCACGATACGTGACTGCTCGGCAAGCGCCTGAAGGATTGACTGGCGAATCCACCACACGGCGTATGAGATGAACTTGAAACCACGGGTTTCATCAAACTTCTGTGCAGCTTTGATAAGGCCCAAGTTACCTTCGTTGATAAGGTCAGGGAGGCTGAGTCCCTGATTCTGGTATTGCTTGGCTACTGACACCACGAAGCGCAAATTAGCGCGTGTGAGCTTTTCAAGCGCAGCTTGATCCCCCTGTTTGATGCGCTGTGCCAGTTCAACTTCTTCTTCAACAGTAATAAGATCTTCTCGACCAATCTCCTGCAAGTATTTATCAAGTGATGCACTTTCACGATTGGTGATAGATTTTGTAATTTTTAATTGTCTCATTATCGGCTATAAGATTTTCAAGATGCAAAGGTACGAAAAATTTTACAAATATTATGTAAAATCGCGTTAAATAAAACGTTTCACGTTAAGACATACTGAGATTGCCCGTGGAGCATCTCAGTTATGTCTCATATTATCTAACGTGTATCTCCCGTAAAAGTGTGTGTTGATTTATTAAAAATAGGATTTTTTAGCGTTGTCAAGTCACCGCTAAGTAGGGTATAGCCTGACGCATGCAATGGTCATTTGTATCGTGCCCACTGGATGAGTTCCTTTATAGTGGGTTTTTTACCGTGCATGAAGATTCCCACGCGGTAAATCTTGGCAGAGAACCACACCATGCCCAGGAAGGAAGCATAGAGCACAACGAGCGAAACTACGATTTCCCATGCCGGAATACCAAAGGGAATGCGGGTCATCATTACCATGGGTGACGTGAAAGGAATCATCGACAGCCACAACGCAAGCTGGGAGTTGGGATTAGCCGCGATGGTGGTTGAAACGATGAATCCCACAATCAGAGGGATAGTGAGGAAACTCTGGAATTGCGAGCCGTCCTGGACGTTGTCAACAGATGAACCGATTGCAGCATAAACGGCGGCATACAGCAGGAATCCTCCCACGAGGAAGAGCAGAAGATACCCGAAAATGCCTGCGATGAATACTGGATTACCGAGGGTTGAGAGCGCCTGAAGTCCCTGAACATCAATCGAAGCGGTAGTGGGATTGAGGGTTCCGTTATTGTAGGCGGCTATTTCTCCGGCAATCTCAGGGGAGAGGAACAGCGGTAATACGACTGCTGAAATTGTTACCATCAGCACAGCCCACAGGCATAGCTGGGTAATTGCTACAAGGCCTACACCGATAATCTTGCCAAGCATGAGCTGTACAGGTTTTACCGAGGTGACTATGAGCTCGAGAACGCGGTTATTTTTCTCTTCAATAATTGAGGTCATTACCATGGTGCCGTACAACAACAGGAACATATATAACACGATAGACATTATAAGGCCTATAGCGTAGCTGATCACTGACGAGGTGCTGTCAATCGAGTTATCGTCAGTGAGGCGGTAAGTGGTGAGGTTTACATCAGCCTGAATTTCCTCAAGAACTGAGCGGATGTTGCTCATGTCAAGGTCATTGAGCCGTTTCTGCTCGATGATGTCGCTGATATTGCTTGAGATTGAGTTTTCGAGTTCAAGCGAGCCGGCCTCACGGGTATAAAGCGTAACACCTGAAGGATTTTCGAGAACATTCCTGTCAATGATTAGGAACCCGTCAAACTCGTCGTGATTAAAAAGCGAGTCGATGCTGATNTTGGTGGGNATAAACTCNGCTAACTCNGTGTCCTCAAGNGAGNCNGCAATAAGTCCTGANTTATCAATTACACCAATCTTGCGGGCGTCAGAGAGGTTCACGTTCATCAGCAATGCCGGGAGGCACATCATGCCCAGCATGAGCAACGGCATGAGNATTGTAGTGATGATGAAGCTTTTTTTCTTGACGCGTTCAAGATATTCGCGTCTTACTATGAGGCCGATTTTATTTTTCATTGTTGTGGGCAAGGTTATATTGGTTNACAGTTGTAATGAATATCTCCTCCATTGAGGGTATTGCGGGTTCCATTGAGATTATGTCGGCCNGGGAGTTGATGGTCTTGATTATNTCTCGTTTCTCAACACCNTTAGCCGGAATCACCAGGAGCCTTGAATTGCCATTGTCAAGAGTTGACACGGTTACGTTCTCAGCCTGGGAGTGAAGAGTGGGGATGAGGTCGTTAGAAACGTTGGCAAGATCGAATGACATGCGGTTGCCTCCTCGCGACATACGGATTTCGTTGACGTTACCTGACAGGATATTGTGGGAATCATTGATGAGTGTAATCTCGTCGCAGAGAGCCTCCACGCTGTCCATGTTGTGAGTGGAGAATATCACAGTAGCACCCTCGCGGTGGAGAGAAAGGATTTCCTCTTTTAACAAATTGGCATTGATGGGGTCGAAGCCTGAGAACGGTTCGTCAAATATCAGAAGCTTGGGGCGATGTAGAACAGTGACGATAAATTGAATCTTCTGGGCCATGCCCTTTGAAAGCTCCTCAACCTTGCGGTTCCACCAGTCAAGAATCTCGAATTTCTCAAACCAGTGCCGGAGCTGGATAACTGCTTCACGACGTGACAAGCCTTTGAGCATGGCGAAGAAAACAGCCTGGTCACCAACTTTCATTTTCTTGTATAGTCCGCGTTCCTCAGGGAGATAACCTATTGAGGTTACATCGTTTTCCACCAGGCGATGTCCATCAAAGAACACCTCGCCGCTATCGGGAGCCGTGATGTGATTGATGATGCGAATCAAGGTAGTCTTGCCTGCACCGTTGGGGCCAAGGAGACCATAAACAGAACCGCGTGGCACGTTGAGGCTTACATTGTCGAGTGCCGTGTGGCCCGTAAAATGTTTTGAAACATTTCTTACTTCAAGGATATTATCCATCTATCGAATAATAAAGTTCAACAAATATTCAATTCAGCTAATAAGACGNNANNAANNNAAAAAAATTGCAGTGACAGAAGAAAAAAAGAGTTATCTTCCCTATGTGAGGAAGATAACTCTTTGAATTTGCTGTGTTTACTATTTGTGTAAGTTTATTCGTTGGCGAGGTCAACGGCAAAGTACTGTTTGCGCTTGCCGGGATACATACCGGTGATGAACATCACGTGGTCGTATTCATCGCTTTGAACAATAGCATCATAAACCTTCTCAACATCTGATGCCGAATTGACTGGCATATTGTTGATGTCAAAGATTATGAATCCGTCACGTATGCCNGCTTTCTTGAACTTGCCGTCCTGAACGCTCTCAACCTTAACGCCTGAACGGCGGTTGATTGATTTCAGCTCGTCGGGAGTGAGCTGTTTGAACACGGCACCGAGAGATGCAACGCTACCGGCTACTGTCACCTTAGTGTCTCCGCGGCTGTTGCGCAGAGTGACGGGGGATTCAACGCTCTTGTTGTCACGGATGACAGTGAGTTTAACAGTCTCGCCGGGACGGTGGCGGGCGATGATTTCCTGGAGCTGAGCCATGTTGTTGGTGGGCGAGTTATCGATAGCGACAATCACGTCATACTCCTTGAGACCTGCTTCCTGAGCACCGCTTCCTTCCTCGATAGAACCCACAACGAGTCCTGAGTTGGTTGCCGTGATGTTGTGCTCCTTGGCAATCGTGGGATTGAGTTCACTGCAGCGAATGCCTAAGACTGCACGCTGGACGGTACCGAATTCCTTGATATCCTTAACAACCTTCTTCACGATGCTCGTGGGAACGGCGAATGATGAGCCTGAGTAGTTCCCGGTCTGCGAGAAGATTGCAGTGTTGATACCGATGAGCTGGCCGTCAAGGTTTACGAGAGCGCCGCCTGAGTTTCCGGGATTGATGGCGGCATCAGTCTGGATATATGATTCGATGCGTCGCTCATTATTACCCGGCNTGAGATTGCTGATGCTGCGGGCCTTTGCACTGACTATACCGGCAGTCACAGTCGAGGTGAGACCGAAGGGGTTACCCACGGCAAGCACCCATTCACCCACTTTCATCAGGTCAGAGTCACCCATGGGNATTACGTGCAACCCGTCAGCATCAACCTTGATAAGAGCGATGTCAGTGAGAGGGTCAGTACCCACGAGGGTNGCTTCGAGAGTGCGGTTGTCATTGAGTACGACTTCAAGACGGTCAGCACCCTCGATCACGTGGTTGTTGGTGACNATATAACCGTCAGTTGACAGGATTACTCCTGAACCAAGGCCGTTGAGGCGCTCGCGNGGCTGACTTTCCTGATTACCGCCGTTGCCGCCGCGGAACTGGGGGCCGAAGAAGTATTCAAGAATAGGGTCGTTCATGCGCTGGTTGTACTGAACAGTGGGAGTCGAATAATTCTTGACACTCACTACACCGTTGACGGTTGACTCGGCNGCCTGAGTGAAATCAATGGCACCGTGGCTGTTGTGAACAATAACGGGAGNGGGAGTATCAGTTGTAGTGTTAGCGTTGACTGAGGATGTGCAGGATACACCAAAGAGAAGGCTTAGACAGAGTGTGCTTAGAGTTTTTACTTTCATTGTTTTCATAATATAGTCAAATGTGTTGAATTAATTGGTTTAACTAATTGTTTATCTAACGCAAATATAATATAGATATTCTGTTACTTACGCAATTAGCACGCGAGGTTTATTGTTTTTTAGTAGAATGTTGTTGAATCGCGTTGAATTTTTGCGTAAGTTTGCATTGCACAACATATATGTACAGTTTTGGTTAAAAATCGTCTATGATAAACTATCGTTCCATTATATTGCCCGCCGGATTTATNGTGTTGCTGCTGACCGGAGTGTCATGCGGTAGNAAGAAAAGCGCGGTTACTTACACGCCGCTTCCCTCATCAGTCAAGGAGATTTCNCTTGANGATTTCNTAGGGNCGGGTGGGNCNACNGAAATGGTTACGGTAGAAGATNTAATCAGCACCAAGGAAGCTAAAGCCCTTGTAAAGACAGCACGTAAATGGCTCGGCACTCCNTATAAATATGGAGGTGACACACGCAANGGNGTNGACTGCTCGGCCATGGTNATGAACGTCTATAATGAGGCGCTAAATATAAAGATACCGCGCACCACCCGCACTCAGCGCGAGTATGCCTCTCAGGTTAAGAAAGGTGATCTGCAGCCAGGTGACCTCGTGTTCTTTTCTCCCGGAATCAAGGGGAAGAACATCGGCCACGTTGGAATGTACATAGGCAGCGACCGCTTTATTCACGCCTCATCTTCGCGCGGCGTTGTCGTGAGCTCGCTTGATGAGAAATATTACCGTGACCGTTACCACTCAGGTGGCCGTGTAGTTAAAAAGCAGACACTTCTTGCAAGCTCCCAGCCAAAGTCACGCGGAAAGGTCGACCCCAAGAAGCATGATGAGGAACTGGCCGCCATGCAGGAGCAACTGGAACACTTGCTTGAACAGCGTCTTGAGCAGCTCGATGATATCCTGACCGCCACTATCGACTCTATCTACTCAATGCCCGTCGATGACGATCCCAACCTTGCCCCCGGTCTCTAATTCAGCGCAATAATTAATCGACTGTTCTGCCGTGAAATGTCATAGCAAATAGCTAAATTTGTGGAAAAGATAAATTATGGCAACCTCAGTAAGATTAATACGTCGATATGTGTGGCTCATTGACACCATCAGAAGAGCCGGACAAATTACCCTCGAAGAAATAAATCAGAAGTGGCTCGATGAGCGCACCCTGCGTCTGGAACACGAGGGAGAGATTCCCGAGCGCACATTTCATCGCCGTCGCCAGGCGA
>JAAVGQ010000108.1 GCA_014800105.1 Bacteroidales bacterium
TCTCACGAGCTCCTCTCTCTCCATTCATAACATTATGCTTACAATTGTTTCCTTTAATTCTTTTATGTCGAATTATCTTATAATCATTTAAAACTTTGTAAGAAGTAGGGTAGATTAATAGCGACTTTCCACTATATCCCAGTCTACGATATCCCACATCTTTTTAAGATAAGTGGGACGCAGATTCTTATAATCGATATAGTAGGCGTGTTCCCACACGTCAAATGTCAATAATGGAGTAAGACCTGAGGTCATAGGATTACCGGCATTTGATTCCTGTGTAATAACGAGATTACCTTCATTATCCCTTGAAAGCCATACCCAACCAGAGCCAAACAACTTAGCACCGGCTTCTTCGAAAGCTTCTTTGAACTTTTCAAATGATCCAAACTGTTTCTTAATCGCTTCACCAAGAGAGCCGGTGGGTTCACCACCGCCATCAGGTGACAGCGAGAAGAAATAGAAAATATGGTTCCAGGCTTGTGAAGCGTTATTGAAGAGAGCACCCTTAGCATGAAGAATTATATCCTCGAGTTCCATATCCTCGAATTCTGTACCCTCAATAAGCTTATTCAGATTGTCGATGTATGCCTTTTCATGTTTACCGTAATGGTAATCAATGGTCTCAGCACTTATTACCGGTGCAAGTGCATCCTTAGAGTAAGGTAAATTTGGTTGAGTATATTTCATAGTTTCTTAGGTTATTAAGTTTAACTATGAAACACACTCAACCGAGATTAGTTCATCGAAATGAAAATTTTAACATTATATGCGTGTTTAGAGAGAGAACCGATTGAGGCGGCTCATGGCGAGATAATAGTCTCTTTCCACTTCAAGGAATGAGAGTGCTGATGTGCGATAGAATTCGACTTCTCTAATGTATTCAATGGCTGAAATCTGCCCACCTTTAAACGCTTTACCCAAGAGCGCGAGATGACCGTCTATACGATAAAGGTCAGCCAGTTTATTATAGAGCGAGCCCAACTTTTCAGTTTGGTCAAAATCCAAATCAAGAGCGACCTCGCGTTCAATTCGAGCCTGTTCAGCTTTTAGTTCCTCAGCTTTCATCTGAGAGCGTTTAGCACCCATTTCTTTATTGATATTGCCGTAGAGGAAGGGTAGTGAGATACCAATTGAGAAACCGTTAAATGAAGCACCGTCTTCGTATTCATGAACGTATCCCACTTTCAGTTCAGGAAGACGCTTCCACTTATTCACATTCTGCTGCATAATCATTGTTTTATGCATCGATATATAATAGTTGATAAGGGGATCATTATTGAGCTCTGATGAGTACTCATCCCTGCTCTTTAACTCAAAAATAGGGTAGTTCACGTCCTTGATGCGGCCTTCAATATCATAAACACCCAATTTAGTGAGTTCCTGCAATACTTCTTTTCTCTGAATAGATAGATCAGAAAAAGTCATCATTGCATTTCCTCGTTCAAGCCTGGAGTTGTTACGGTCGATAATTGAAACCTCGCCTTCAGTGAATGCTCGTCCCAGGAGATTTTCAAGCTCTTCCATATCCTCAACTACTTGAGACTGGATATCAATCGCGCGATTCAAATAGGATAAATTAACAAGGAGCTCGGTAACTCTAAGTTTCAAGTCGAGATAATAAGCTTCGTATTGAAGGTTGAGACTCTCTTCGAGAGCCTTTCGGCCTTTTTTACGTGCTTTATAAATGCCGGGGAACTCAAATGATTGACTCACGCTTAGGCTCCAGCGTGGGTCAGCATTCTTAGCCCATAAGCGGTCGAACTCAATTTCAGGAGCCTGCAGACCGTTTTCTGACATTGCTGAATATATCTCAGCCATGGCCTCAGCCTTCATTGACTGTAACTCTCTATTATTAATAAGGAGTTGTCCGTAGCAATCTTTNTAGATATTGCCATGAATGCCGGGCACNGAAAGTAGTCCGGCTGAAAATATAAGGAATGAAGCAAGTTTACGATTCATTTGATTTACTGTTTAAGACGGTACGAACTCAAGCTTTTCTTGATTCCAGATACCTGTAAAGAATTGGAACGATATACACGTTAAGGATAGTCGATGTAATGAGACCGCCCAAAATTACAGTTGCCATGGGAGCCTGAATCTCATTTCCTGCTTCACCACCTTTTAACGCAAGAGGTATTAAAGCGAGAGCTGATGTAAGGGCTGTCATCAAAATGGGAGTGAGACGNTCAACTGACCCCTTAACTATGCGTTCAGAGAGCGCAACACCTTCATGCTTGAGATAATTATAGCGGTTAATAAGAAGCATACCGTTACGAGTNGATATACCTATCAATGATATAAANCCTATGATTGCGGGAATATTGAGCTCGCTGTCAGTGATTACCAGGAT
This sequence comes from Bacteroidales bacterium, assembly GCA_014800105.1. Classification (GTDB taxonomy): domain Bacteria; phylum Bacteroidota; class Bacteroidia; order Bacteroidales; family Muribaculaceae; genus JAAVFS01. Next base: position 2,354 of record JAAVGQ010000108.1, read on the forward strand.
AAGAATACCACCGATGATCGCGAGAGGCATGTTGACAAGTATCAGGATCGACTGGCTCAAGCTCTTAAACTCACCATAGAGGAGCATGAAGATAATAAGTATCGCCAGCAGGCTGGTAGCCATGAGTGTCCGCGATGCTGCTGCTTCGCTTTCAAACTGTCCACCAATTTTTACGATATACCCCTCAGGAAGCTTAACATTCTCTGAAATAGCCTTTTGTATATCATTAACAGTACTTTTCAAGTCGCGGTTATCTACATTGGCTGAAATAACAACCCGTCGGTTAACATCCTCGCGGTTGATGGTGTTGGGACCTGTAGTTGAGGTTATATCAGCAACATAGGATAGGGGAACTTTCCCTTCAGGAGTGTCAATCAGGAGATCGCCTATTGCATCTATTGATGAATATTTTGAAGGATCAACTTTCACTGTAACATTGTAGGGGAACCCTTTTTCATACATCAGCGACACCGTCTCGCCACTGAAAGCCACGTTAATATATTTTGAGAACTGACTCAATGAAATACCGTAGCGGGCAAGCATGTTACGTTTAGGCTTAATATCAATCTGTGGACGACCAAGCTGTTGCTCCATATTAATATCAACTACTCCCGGAACCTTGCTGATAGCCTTTTTTATTTCCTGCCCCTTGGCTGCCAACTGTGTGAGATCATCACCAAATAGTTTTATTGCAATCTGTGCTTCTGTACCTGACAGCATAGCGTCAATGCGGTGTGAGATGGGCTGACCTACCTCTATATTACAACCCGGCAACTTCTTAAGCTTTTCTCGAAGCTCCTGACTAACTTCTCGACGAGACCTGCCGTTTAGACGATAGGGGGCCTCGATTTCCGATACGTTTGAACCAAGGGCATGCTCATCGAGCTCGGCACGACCTGTCTTGCGGGCTACTGTCTGTATCTCAGGTACTGTGAGTATCAGTTCCTCGGCAATACGACCTATACGGTCACTTTCCTCAATAGAAATACCGGGCAACGTGCTCACGTTGATTGTAAACGATCCTTCATTGAATCCGGGAAGGAAACTACGCCCAAGGTTAAAGAAGAGCGCAACGGATACTACAAGAAGTAGAACAGTTGAAATAATTAGTGCCTTAGGATGACTCAAAGCTTTTCCTAAAGAAGCTTTGTAACCGTTTTTAATTTTGAGAGTCAACGCTGGCTCCTTATCAAGCTTCTCGTTGAGAGAGCCGCGGCCAAGCAGGTAACTGCATAGAGCCGGAGTCAAAGTCAAAGCGACCAATGTAGAAGCGACCAAAGCTACAATGAAGGAGATACCAAGAGGAATCAACATTCGTCCCTCGATGCCACTAAGAAAAAATAAGGGCAAGAAACTTGCAATGATGATAAGTGAAGAGTTCAGTACCGGCATACGAACCTCGCTTGAGGCAGCATAGATAACCTCCGTAGGCTTTTGTCTCTGTTCAGGAGGTAGTGCTCGGTTTTCTCTCAATCGCTTGTAGACGTTCTCAACGTCTACAATAGCATCATCAACGAGTGAACCAATGGCTATAGCAATACCGCCAAGGGTCATTGTATTGATATTGATGTGCAGAGCGCGAAGTACAAGAACGGTTATAACTACCGACATGGGAAGCGCAACGATAGAAATAAGCGTTGTTCTAAGGTTCATGAGGAAGAAGAACAGAACGATGATAACGAATAGTGCACCCTCAAGCAACGATTCCTTAAGATTTCCAATTGAGCTTTCAATGAAAATACTCTGACTAAAAATGTCGGTTGAGACATTGACATCAGCCGGGAGAGTGGGGCGAAGCTTGTCAAGCTGGGCTATCAACGTATTATTAAGTTCAATTGTGCCCACTGCCGGCTGTTTGGTAACGGTAATCAGTACGGCGGGGTGAGCTTTCTCGGAAGCGACTCCGATACGGGGACTTTCAGGTGCTATTGTTACATCAGCAATATCTCCTAATGTAACAACAGACTCACCGTCCTGCTTTACTACGTTCAAAGCGAGATCCTCAGCATCGACATCTGAGAGGACTCCCTTGACAGTATACTCGTTACCGAAATCATTGATAATAGCACCCTGGGCATTAATACTCATTGACTGGCTGGCTTCAAGAACATCTTCAATGGAAACTCCATAATGAAGCATGCGGTCAGGATCAAGTCTAATCTGGAGTTCCTTAATATCACCGCCTATTACTGCGACCTGAGCAACACCCTGAACTGAGAGCAATCTCGGACGAATCACGCGGTCAGCAATACTTCTGAGATCCATCATAGAAGTGGTATCAGAAGTCAGACCTATAATGAGTACCTCCCCAAGGATTGACGCCTGAGGACCGAGCACAGGCTCTTCAACTCCGGGAGGGAACGACTCCTTGATACCTGCCAGACGTTCTGATACCGTCTGGCGAGCTACATAGATATCAGTTCCCCAATCAAACTCTACATTGACTACTGAGAAACCCGTAGCTGATGATGAACGAACACGTCTGATACCTGACGCTCCGTTTACAGCTGTCTCGATGGGGAAAGTCACAAGCTGTTCAACTTCCTCAGGAGCAAGTCCGGGAGCTTCAGTCATCACTGCCACAGTCGGGGCGTTAAGATCCGGGAAAATATCAATTTCTGATTTCATCAGCGCAATCACTCCAGCTATAAGGAGAATTGCACTAAGAATGACAATGATGAGGCGGTTATAAAGTGAAAAATGAATGATTCTGTTTAACATAGGGGGATACTTGTTTTAGTGTGAGTGGCTATGACCCTCAGGAACTGCGCCATTGCTTTCAGCGAGTTTCACGAAAATCATTCCGTCAGTAACAATTGTTTCACCTACATTGAGACCTGATATAACCTCAACTCTTTTTCCATCGCTCTTACCAAGCTTCACGGGAATCTTACGATAGCAATCTTCATCAAGCTGCTGGTACACGAAGTGAGCGCCTTGCTGCTCACTCACTGCGGCCAACGGCACCGTGATAACATCATTCTTAGAGTCAAGTTTTACAAAAACGTCAACTGACATTCCCGGAACAATCTCTCCATTATTATCTATGGAGAAATAAGCAGGTATATATGCACCTGACATTGTGGTCGCAGTCCCGGATACTCGCGCTCCATTTAATTCAGCCAGACTATAAATCAAATCCGTTCCGGTAATCCGGAAATTGGCATCAGCAAAGTCCTTAATTTTCTTTACAGCCTTTACCGGAACATTTACCTTCAACATTAGCTTCTCATTCCGGGAAACGGTTGCGATAACAGAGCCGCTTTCAACAAAACTTCCATCCTGAACTTCAACTGAGGAAATGGTGCCGGTAAGAGGACTGGTCACATTGCTACCGCTCTTTGAACCCGAGTAGGCGGCAAGAGCCTGGCGATAAGTAGCCTCAGCAGCGTTATAATCACGGGTTGATACAATACCGTCAGCATGGAGCGGGGTAAGGCGGTCAAGTTCTTTCTTGGCTGCGACCATAGCTTCATAAGCTGATGCGTTGGCATCGCCACCGGCAACATTCTTAGCGTCAATTGCAGCTATTACGGTTCCTTTTGAAACCTGATTGCCTGGAACAGCACGAGTTGACAGTCGCACTATGCCCGCTGAGAGGGCTACAGCATTGGCGACATCATCAGGACGCTGCTCAATATCCCCGTTAAGACTCATGACTTCGTTAAATTCTGAAACTTCAACAGGGCTTGTTGTTACCCCAAAGAATTTGGCATCTTCCGGAGTCATTGTAATGACTCCATCCTCGTGTTCTTCATGTTCGTGACCATGATCATGGTCGTGTTTTTCACCATGTTCATGATTATGTCCGTGTTCATGAGCATGTACATGTTCATGAGCATGTTCTGTTTCGTGACTGTGGCCATGATGGTCGTGAACGCTGTCATTCTTTGATCCACATGACGTTCCCAGTACAAGAATAAGGGAAACTACACTATAATAAATTTTCTTCATAACTTATTCCATTATATAAGTCGCCGAAAGAAGTTTTCAAAGACTTATATTGTGAATATTTCAATATTAATAGTTAAAACGCTTAGTAGAAGAGATAAGAGGTTAGGGCAGGTATCTTGACTGTCATGATACCATTCTTTATAACGGCTTTCTCGTTGTAGACCTTGTCAGTATAAGTTCCATCTTTGAAGCGTACCGGTATCTTGACTTCTTTCTTATCAGGAGAGATATTGATAAGGGCAATACCCTTTGAGGCACGTTCAACAACGATTACTGAACCATTGTCAGTAGACGACACTATCTCAGGACTTCCTGCCATTTCCTTTCTAAATTTATTAACAGCTACGACCTCAGGATGCATAAACTCGTCATTACCCTTATCACCCACGCGATTGTTACCCCAGTAATTTTCACGGGTACTTCCGGCCGGGCGGCTGAAGAAAAGAGGAGTACCATTCTCCCTGGCCGCGAGGAATACCCAACCCATTCTCACAAGATTATCCTCCATTCCGGCTGATTCGTGCTCATTACA
>JAAVGQ010000109.1 GCA_014800105.1 Bacteroidales bacterium
ACCATTCGAGTGCAACACGTCAAAAGGCACTTAGTGCTTTTGACGCTATGCGTCATTCGCTAGCAAGCTCAGGCATGCCACAGATGTCACTGGAGGAAATCAATGCTGAAATAAAAGCAGCAAGAGATGAGAGAAAGGACATTTTTACTGACCTTTAGTATCCCTTTAACTATACATCAAAAACCACATATCTCAATCCAAATGGATGAAGTGGACTGAGAAGTTCTTGGATTCATGTAGTAGGCTTTAAACCCATCCATATCGTCGCTTCAATTTTAATGAATACAGCTCTGAGTCACGCAACCATTCAAAAATATTACGGTGATCAGATTCCGTAAGAGATCCACTATATTGTCCTTCTGCCACCAAACGTGTTTTTTCTATTTCTCGAACGTGACCTAAGTCAAGAAATGAAGGGTCTTTATCCGGTTTGATGATTGTAGGATAATCAGTATGAGACAATGGATATTGACACGACAATCTCTCAAATGTATTGATATATTTTGTGTTAACTTCACTGTTCATTAGAAAATATGCAACGTAAAATCCATATTCTGAGAATCCAACAACAAAACAATACTTCTTGCGGTGGTCGTATCCACCTTTAGGAGTCACATCATCATCGCGTGTTAAAGGGATATGATAAATATCTCCGAGTTGAATTTCGCGTTGATTATCCATTAGTTCAGTGCTTGATCCAATTCGAGGTTTTCTTTAATGTAGGAAAGAGTATTAGGATTAGCTCCACCAGATTCGGCAATTTCGAGTATTGTCATTACTCTGAGCTGAGGATCCGTTTGAGCTCGGTTAAAGGCTGTTTTCCACGCTGTATCTTTATGAGAGTAGTCTGAAACAGCCTTAGAATCCATGTTTCTAAACTTATCAATGTAAGTGTCGAGACATTTTATCTCTGACGTAGACAATTCATCTAAATCGGATTTTTCGGCAGAATTTATTATTTGACAATCTTTTCCCCACGAAATTTGGATATTTTCTCCAAACAGTTGAAAGTCATCCTCAAGCTCTCTTGAGTTCTCTATGAGTTTCAGTCCCTTACGCACAAATCCACACACAGGTCCTTTCTGCCGAGCCTGAAATGTATCACTGATTATTGTACGACCATAGCAAACCAAATGCTGTTGCTGGGCATAATACAGAATCTTGAATAGCTTAATGTAGTCGATGCCCAAAGGAAACGCATTTAGTATATATAATACTGTTGCTCGAATCTTTAGAATTTGTTCCTTTGATTTCATATTTTGCAAAGATAATACTTTTTATTTATATAACAGCGTGAGCATTAAAATATTTCAAGGTGAATGTGCAAATTTAATAATTATTGGTATTATCAAATAATAGACGACAGGTCAGCGCATTTCATACCAAATGGATGAAGTGGACTGAGAAGTTCTTGGATTCGATAGTAAATGTACAGTAACTTTGCAGTGACAAATAGATTTATGACACTGGAAGAATGGAAAATAGAGCAGGAGGATGACGACTTCATGTTTCGACTGGGAAACCTGTCGAAGCATAGAACGGGGTTGCCTGTGGTGGTGTGGATAGAAGCAAATATGGGAATGAAACGTGTTTCACCACGAGTGTTGTTTACCAATCCCACAAGCTCATTTCTACAACCGGGTGACAAAGCAGACTCGCTGATACCTGTCTCGCTTGACCCCGAGAAACCGAAAGTTCTGCTGAAAGATGTTATTATATATGTTTCCCCTCTCGAACTGGAAGCTATCAAGAAATGGATAGTCAAGAACTATCGACCGTTGATGCGGCACTGGAACGGTGAAATAGATAGTATAGCGGTGATTTCTGAACTTCAAAAGTTATTTTGATTTGGATGAAATGGATGGGGAGATTGCACAATTTTTCCTGTAATTTTGTGGCAACTGTAACGAAAAGTGATACAGCATCCCTGTATTTTTGCACAAAAAAATCTCACTATGATAATACTTTACATACACGGGCTGTCGTCGAGTGGACAATCGGGAACGGTTGATTTACTCCGCAGGTATTTTCCTCAGGCATGTATCATTGCCCCTGACCTGCCATTGGACCCCACCGTAGCTTTGCAGTTGCTCAAAGAGATATGCGAGACCAACCAACCCGACCTGATTATTGGCACTTCTATGGGTGGAATGTTTGCACAGAAACTGTTTGGTTACAAAAAGATTCTCGTGAATCCCGCATTTCGGCTATACGAAATCCTGAAACAAAACAAAGGAGAAAACAAGTTTTTCAATCACCGTCAAGATGGAGTTCAGACGTTTATTATTGATGATGCCTTGATTGCAGAATATGAGGAGCTTGCGGCACATCAATTTGACAATATCCCCGAAGGCGAGGATGAAATCACGTTTGGAATGTTCGGACGTGATGACAACTTGGTGAACGATTCTGACCTGTTCCTTCAGCATTATTCCAACATGACATGGTTTGACGGAGGACATCGACTCAACGACAAAATCCTCAAGCACTTCGTCGTTCCTGAAATCAATAAGGTAATACAGAATCAACAATGAGTAAACTTAATATAGACGAAGTGATGGCTCTGCAAATGCTGGGATTGTCTACCAAAAAGATTTTAAAGACCGATCTTGCGGCATTCGACAAGCTATATGATGAGAATCCGGAGTTGGAAGATTATATCGACAAGGCTAATGATCTACTCGACCGTCAGGAGGGAATGGGTATTGTAAGTATATCGTGTCAGGACCCTGATTTTCCTGCGCGTTTACTTGCGATCGGTGACGATTGTCCTGCGGTCATTCACTGCAAAGGCAATCTCAATCTGCTGAAAGCTGACAAGGCAGTTGCAATCATTGGAGCGCGCGCTGCCGACAAGGAGGGCAATGAAAAGGCATATCAGCTCGGGAAGGAGTATGCGGAGAAAGGATATGTCGTAGTCAGCGGACTGGCACTGGGGTGTGATGCTGCGGCGCATCAGGGTTGTCTGGATGCTCAGGGTGCTACAATTGCAATCGTGGCAAGCGGACTTGACATTACCCACCCACGCGAGAACAAACCGCTTCAAGATGCGATTCTGGAACATGGTGGACTATTGGTGTCAGAACAGGTGATAGGAGTGAAAGCTAATCCGACGAGACTCGTAGCACGTAACCGCCTGCAGGCAGCACTGTCAGAAGCGGTCATATTAGCGCAATGTCCCGCGCAAAGCGGCAGTCTCCACACNATGCGCTTCGCACGTCAGTACCNCAAGCGCAGTCTTGCNGCAANCTTTCCCCGTCGCAATCAAATCAATGAAGGCAACTACCAGCTCCTTGATAACAGCCAGGCGCAACCGATATAGATGTGCCTCAATAAAATAATCTCGCGAAAAATGAGTATCTTCGCGTATGGATAAAGAAATATTCTATCACGGATCCGGCGTGCTGTTCCCAGAGTTTGATCTTGCACATGCGCTTGAAGGCGACGGTAAGGTCAAATTTGGCTACGGCGTGTATGTAACATCAGCCTACACTTCGGCAGCNCACTACTCNGNGAGCAATGATGAGTGGACTGACCACTATGTCTACACNGTTGAAGTTCNCTCAAAGACTGATACTAATTATATTGCTTTCAAGCAATCTGTTCACCCTGATATCGTTGCAATGACTGAGGGGAAGCTTAATCTGACTCTGCCTGAGAAGCCAAAAAGTGATGGCAAAGAGTTCCGCAAGTTTCTTGTAAAGCATTTTATGTCACAAGATAAATCTCTCACAACCCTTGAGGGAGAACGCCTTGCCTCCCGATTCCTCACTGAAATCGGTGTTGACTTCATCGAGTGGCCATACAACTGGAAAAATCCGGCTCAAGGGAGCAACCGTGCGATACTCGATGACTCCAAAATAAGAATTGTNAGANNTGACTCNGTAAAGTTGGATGATAAAAAGAAACTAATTCCCGGCTCTGAAAAAGAGGTAACATTATGATTATCATAGGTAGTGGACAATATAACTGGGATATCATCAAACTGCGTGAATATCCCGAGGGTTTTACTCCGGGCAAGAGAAATCCTTACACNGAGCGAGTCCTCAAGGAAGAAGTCGGAGGCACATGTGGCAACGTCATGTGCATGCTCGCCGCTTTNGGTTGGGATGCACGTCCNCAAGTCAANCTAATNGATTCCTACAATGGGNTNAAGCTTGCTGACAGCTTGAAAAGCTTTGGATGCGACACCCGGCATGTTTCCTTTTCACCCAATGGCGGCTTCAGTGGACTTGAATGTATCCACCGAAGAAACAAGACAACCGGCGAGCACGAATTAGGTCTAAGAGGATTTGGACCAAATGGCTCGATGTTCCGAAAGATTACCGAACTNCGTGCNCGNGATGAAGCNCCTGAATTTCTTGACAATTTGACTGAAACTCCTGATNTCTATTTCTTTGANCACAGCGAGGCGGGACCTCGATTGATTGCTAAAGAGTTGCAACAGCGGGGANCTCTCATTTACTATGAGTGCGAGAATNGCAGAGACATTAGCAAATTTATGAANTCGGTTGAAATTGCTGACATTGNAAAATTCTCCGATGAAAATGTATCGGATGTCAGCTTTTGTTCCAGCTATAAGAATAAACTNTTCATTCNGACACAAGGNGCAAANGGTTTACAATTCANGTTGCGTNATGGNGAATGGAAACATCTGCCCGCNGTTCCCATNAAAAATGTTGTTGATTGGGAAGGATGTGGTGACACCATTACTGCTGTTTTCATCAATGAGCTTGGNAAACTTGGTTTGCCAAAGATCTACGAAATCTCGGAGGAACAGATTGTTTCTGCNTTAAANGTGGCAGTAGATAAAGCTGCGCTTTGTACACAATATTATGGAGCAAAAGAATGGCTAAACAAATGAGCGAAGGTAAAGTAGCTCCATTTATCAAAGAGTTCTATCCCGAGTATTATCAATGGCATGAATACCCGGTGGAGGATTGCATCCCAATCAGAAAGACAACAGAGGCGTGGGGAATATTGGGTAATTTTGCTCACACGCCGCTGGTTGTCAACGGCATGACATTCGATAACAGTGAACAGCTATTCCAGATGATGAAATTCACCGACGCCGCCACACTCAATGCAATTCATTCCAGTAAAGGCCTGAAAATAAAGTATGCGGCCAAAGCAGCAGAAACGAAAGGCCTATGCCGGGCTGACTGGGGACAAATGATAATAGATGCAATGAAGTTTTGCTTGCAGACCAAATACGATCAAAGCGAAACATTCCGTAACACCCTCAACTCGACCAAAGGAAAGATTATAGTAGAGGATCAAACCAAGTTCCCGAGAAAAAACGCAGACACATGGGGAGTAAAACAAGTCGGTGACAAATTCATCGGCAGCAACCTCCTTGGTCGCCTGTTAATGGAACTGAGGGACAATCAACGTCTTGAATACAGCTTCCCCGATAATGTATCCGGCTTCATTCCGTCCTTAAATCCACCGTCTCATTAAAGATTAGAGGGGGAGAAGGACACGAGCGAGGCCTGAGGTGAAGTCACCGGCGTTGTCGAAGCGGGGTTTGATGACNGTCTTGCCACTCTCGTCGATATAGCCCCATTTGCCGGTGCGACCTTTCTTCACTTTCGCAAGCCCTTCACNGAATGGGCCGGCATCGAAGTAGACAGGAGNGATTACGATTTCACCCGCCTGACTGGCATAGCCGCTTTTTCCGTCACTTACGATGACTTTCAACGGCTCTTCTGCCCCACTCTCCCTGATCTCTTCAAACGGCGGTTCTTCGGTTTTGTTTCCGTCTTTANTGATATAATACCAACGCTCGCCNCTCTTAACGTAGGCTGCGCCCTGCTTGAAGTCGTCGGCTGAGTCATATACAGGCGGCAACGCGTACTCCCCNGACTCGTTGAGATAGCCATATTTCCCGTTGATTTTGCACCATGCGAGGCCTTCGTGAAAATCGCCAAGATACTCATATATGGGTTTTATGATATANTCTCCATGCTTGTCAATATATCCCCAAAGCTTGTCTACCTCTACTTTGGCACGACCATCNGCAAACTCCGTTGCTCGGTCAAACTTTGGCTNAATGACGTAATGTCCTGATTTATTAATAAAGCCGTATTTATCATCCTCCATCACAAGGGCTATTCCGTCCTTGAATGATTCGGCAAGCTGGAAGCGTGGTTCTATGGCATAGTTNCCTTCGTGGTCAATATAACCACGCNGGAATTCAACACGTACCACAGCAAGCCCTTCCGAGAAGTCCCACGCGTCGTTAAACTTAGGNTCGATTACAAACTCTCCAGTGGGGTCAATATACCCCCAGCGATATTCTTTGCTTGACATACTCNNTACTTTATTTTAGTAACANACTCCCGGNCTCTNCAGTTTAGCACNCATGAAAAAACNGAGGGTGCAGGNCCTNTAACGGAGCTGCACCCTCGCGATATTAATGNGNTNAAGTGAGATTACATGGGAGAGACTTCAATCTCATAGGGGAAGGCGTTCAGNTACAAGGTTACTGAGTACTTGCCNGCACCGGGAGCGGGGATATTGTCAGCATTGTGCCAGTCGAGATTCTGAGGGTCACCNCCCAGCGAGATTTCCCAGGCGTCATTGAAGCGGATCTTGTAAGAACCGTTTCCGTCACCAAAGTCAACAGTACCCTGCCAGATGGTAGGATTATCAGCTGCGGCAGTGAGAGGGGCTGACTGAGCCCAGCCGTTAAAGTCACCGATGAGGCCTGCCGCTGTAATTTCAGTAGCCGACCACTCGAGATCAGCNGTATTAACCTTACACCAGTATAGACCNTGAGGTGAAACTGAGAGGTTTCCTGCATCTACGGCTGTCGAGAGGATTCCGTCCTCAGCGCCGGCACCNTAATTGGTGTGATCCCAGTCAGGTGCTGAAGTAAACTTGAAACCATCACCTATGAATGCAAAGCCTTCGTAGTTCTCAAAGTCGGCAGTCGCCAGCTGCTGTGAGTTGACCTGATTCCAGCCGTTAGTCTGGCCCGGGGTATAGAGATACTGCACGCGGGGTTCAAAGGTATANGTAAGTTCCTCCATATTGATCGTCATGAGATAAGGTCCTGTAACCTTAAGACATCCCGATCCACAATCCTCAGCGGCAGTGCGCCCCACGAGCATACCTTCGAGCTCGCTGTCTCCGTTTTCAGCTACGCCAAATGCTGCATTATCAGCCTCCACCCAGTTACCGGTGAGNTAAGTTGACTCGGGGATAATCTTCCACCACCAGCCGTCAGCTGCATCAGCCTCGATAGCAAGAGTGAAAACAGGGTCATCATATACATTCTCGTCAGAATGTTCAAACTTTACAGCCGTAGCGACGTCCCAGCCGTTGATCGTACCCAGGAGGTAGTAGTTATCCTCAATTACGAATGTGCTGGGAATGGGAAGCACGTTGATGGTCATCCCNCCGATATATTCAGATGGAATACCGAGGCGAACTTCTTCCGAACCATTCACTGCATAGGGAGCGAAACGCACGAANACATCCTTAGCCTTGGGTCCCTTGCTGATAATCTGTGAGAAAGCGTTCTGGAGAACGTCAGGAGCTATTCCCACGGTGGCAGGACCGTCAACAGTCTCGATTTCAGTCTCAAGCGTAGTCATGCGGTTAAAGTTCTCGTCAGCCGCAAAATCCATCATCAGTTTGAGTTCATAACCTTCAGGGAAGTCCTTGATGCTCTCAATATTGAGGAATGGAACCATAAGGTCATTATCGTTATATTGCGAGAGATTAATGGTCGAAGCTGTTGCTGACGCATTCTTGAACGAAATATCTGAAAGGTCAAAGAGGGGGAGCTGTTCATTCTCCTGAGGTGTACCCCAGGGTCCCTTGAAGTCGCTCTCACAAGCCGTCATGGCAAGCGCAACGAGCGGGAGAAAATATATCTTTTTCATATTCATAAAGCTCTATTTATTACTGTGCTGCGGTTGCAGTAACGGTATTATTGTTTGAATCGACTGAGATTACGTAGGTTCCGGCGGAGAGAACGAAACACCCTTCACCCACAGCTGAGGTGGTGGGGGTATCAAGGGGGAGGTCGAAGTTTTCACCTGTAGGACTGGCCCACTGTGCTGCACCCCATCCTGAGAGAGTCTTGTAGAAGCGGAAGTAAGACTTTCCGTCACCACTATCAGGCAAATTCAGGGTAGCTACGAATACACCGTCGCGTTTCTCATCAACGAGTTTCGCTCCCTCATATTTTTCAGCATTATCCTCCGAGGGTTCAGCCCAGCCGGTGATATTACCGCAGATATAGATCGCTTCCTTAGGAGTGGTATCAACGGCTCCTGCCTGAATGGTAACGGTATAGCTACCCTCAACAGCCATGTTGACAGTGATAGTCATCTCGCCACCTTCCCACGCGGGGAAGTTATAAGAGCCCTTACCCTTGACGAGGCTACCCTCAAACATTCCGTTTTCCATTGTAAAATCAAGAGCACTATCATCAGCCTGAGAACCGTAAGAGTCAGCGTCCCACCCGGTGAGAGCAGTATAGAAACGGAACATTGCCTTGCCGGCGGGAACATCAAATACACCTGAATAAACCTTAGAGCCGATAGCATTGGGAGCTTCATAGAGGCGGTAATCCTTGTAATATTCTGCATTGTCAGCGCCCGGTTCCTTCCAGCCTGCGAAGTCACCTACAACGTAGATGTAGCCGGGTTCCTGAATAGCGAGATAATACTTGACGTTAGCCAGGGAAATGGTGTTGCTGACTATTGAGCTACCCTCAACCTGAGACAATGAAGCAATTGCACGAATATATACTGTTTCAGTGCACTTATTGGGATCAAAAGAATCACCGGTGACACCGAGGAGGTCACACATTGCTACAGCAAGGTCAGCGCTCTTGAGGTGGATGCGGGCTGAGGTGGGAAGCTCGGGAACGAGATTGCGATAATCCTCAAACTTATCGTCGAGGGCAACATCAACCGAGTAGTTCACAACAGCACCGAAACCATAGTCAGGCTGAGAACAGGTGAGCTCCACCACCCCGCCGGGAGCGAGTTCATAAGTGTTCTGAACCATGGGGGGAGTGTTCAGGTGGAAAGTGGTGGGATCCTTGTAGACCGGAGCGTCATCCTGAGTCTCGTGGCAGGCTGTCATCATAAGCCCGGCACCAATGAGCCCGGTGAGGAAATATGATATTTTTTTCATCTTAATCAAGTTTTAAGTGGATTAATAACCGGGATTCTGCTGGAATTCAGGCTGTGCAGCGATAATCTTGGTGGGAATGGGCATGAGGTTGTAGCGAGAGGGAACGTCAGCTCCGGTAGCTACATTGCCTTTGTACTCCCAGTTGTAACCGCTCACGAACTTGTTGTGACGTATGAGGTCAGAACGGCGTGTGAGCTCCCAGTACATTTCGCGGGCACGCTCGTCAAGAACATTGTCGGGGGTGAGATCTGAAGCATTCCATGCATTCAGCCCTGCACGCTGGCGCACGTAGCTGATATACTCGGCAGCTTTGCTTGCAGTGCCTGTGCCGCCCATCACGTAGCTTTCAGCATACATGAGGTAAACGTCAGCGAGGCGGAACATGGGCCAGTCAGTGCTTGACCAGTTGAGAACATTTGCAGGAGTCTTGCCGGTGGGATCATATTTGCCGCCATTCTCAGGGCTCCAGTCACCGTTGCTACCCTTGATGAGTGAAGTGAATTTAATTGTTGCGTAACCCTGGTTGAAGATAGAGAATTTCTCGATGTACTGTGAGAAACCATCCTTCTCGGTACACCACAGTGCAGTGCGGTTATCGTTCACGATGTCAAACTTGTTAGTGAAAGTACCGGGAGCACGCATACATGTCCAGGGAGCGTTGTTGCCATAGTCGGCAGCGTCCATGTTGTACTTATCTTCGGTACCGGGCTTGTCAGTAGCGGGATCAAAGGTATTTGAAGTGTTGGTGCTTGCAGCAATGATGAAGAAAGAACCACCGTATGAGCGGGTCATCTCTGAGTCATAAGGCACGGTCCAGAGAATTTCGTTCTCGGCCTTGTTGCCACCGCCGGGGGCATACTCGTTGTTAGAACGACAGAAGAGGTAGAGGTAATTGCTGGCAAGACCTGAGCCGTTGAAGCCTGTACCCTTGTGACGCGCGATGATGTCCTCGCAGTGAGCCTGACATTTTTCCCAAGCGGGTGTGCCGCTATAAACCTGAGCATTGAGGTAGAGACGTGCAGCGAGAGCCTGGGCGCCGTCGATACCAACCTTGCCGTAGGTTACATCATCATTGGGATAAGATTCCTTGAACTCAGCGATAATATCCTCCAGTTCACCGCTCAACCAGTCGTAAAGTTCTTTGCGAGAAATCTGGGGCGGGTTAGAGCCTATGGGATCAGTCTCAAGAGTAAATGAGCTCTGTCCAAAGATGTCGAGCATCCAGTAGTAGCTGAGCGCGCGCAGAAGACGAGCCTCGAGCATACCATGTTTTTCAGCTTCGCCACCATATTCCTTGGCTACACGCAGGTAGTCGTTACACACTGCAATGTGGCTCATGAAACGGGAATATGTACCGTAGACGTTACCGTTAGAAGCATCAAAGGTAAGGGTATTGAGGTCCACGATGCCTTCGTCTGACCACTTCCATTTAACGGCGTCAGTAGGAAACTCGTTCATCATGAAGATGGTGCGGATGTACTGTGAACGACCGCCGTCAATACCGGCGATATCACAAGAACCGGGACCGTTCTGGCCCTCGATTGCCAGGCCTGCGTAACACTTGGCAAGAATGTTGGGGAGCGTAGAAGCTGTAACTTCGTTAACTGAGTTGGGGTCGTTGGGGATGAGGTCGAGGTCACCTACACAAGAGGTTCCGGCCCACATCATTGTGGCAGCTGCTCCGGCAAGTAATATATTGAGTTTTTTCATCTTGTTCAATTCTATTGATGGGTGAATCTTAGAATGTAGCTACGAGACCGAGTGAATAAGTGCGGGCACGGGGATAAGCATTGTTATCGATACCGCTGAATTCCTCGGGATCAAGGCCGTTATACTTGGTGATGACAAATGCATTCTGCACAGCCAGGAATAGGCGAAGCTGGGAAAGACCGTTGGCGATGTCGTTCCAAGTGTGACCCAGGTTTATGTTATCGCAACGCAGGAATGAACCGTTACGCAACCAATAGTCTGAAAGATACTCGGGAGTATTGGTATAGAAGTCGCTCTTGACTACGTTCTGGAAGCCGCGGGTACCGTCATAGAGTTTTGAAATGTCGGTATTATTAGAGGCTACGTTATTGTAAACATAGTTACCGAGGGATGCACGG
>JAAVGQ010000044.1 GCA_014800105.1 Bacteroidales bacterium
ACGCCATTGATGATTACAACGCGGTCAGCAATCTCGGGGAATGAACCTAAAGAGGTGAAAGAGCCCGTATAGTTGATGTGCTCGTAGATTTCGTCAGCGAGAACAATGATGTCAGGATACTTGGCAAGAACTTCCACGAGACCCTGGAGTTCCTCGCGTGAGTAAACGCTACCGGTGGGGTTAGAGGGAGAGCAGAGGAGCACCATGCGGGTAGCGGGAGTGATGGCGGCCTCAAGCTGGGCGGGAGTAATCTTGAAGTTGCTCTCGATGGTGGCGGGAACGAGCACGCTCTTGCCTTCAGCGAGTTTCACCATTTCAACATAGCTCACCCATGCCGGGGTGGGGATGATAACCTCGTCGCCGGGATTGATGGTAGCGAGAATCACGTTGCAGAGTTCCTGCTTGGCGCCGTTACCTACGACAATCTGGGCGGGGGTGTATTCGAGACCGTTCTCGGTGCGCAGTTTCTCGCAGATGGCTTCACGCAGGGTCAGGTAGCCGGGCACGGGAGTATAGAAAGTGAAGTTATCAGCGATAGCTTCAATGGCGGCAGCCTTGATGTGAGTGGGAGTGGGGAAATCAGGCTCGCCCACCGAGAGATTAATTACATCGATGCCCTGAGCCTTGAGCTCGTTGCTTTTCTGCGACATAGCCAGCGTGGCTGAGGGAGCAAGTGACTTGATGCGGTCCGAGATATTGATCATTGCAATTAAACTTTTTAAAAGTGAATATGGTACAAAGTTACAACAAATTTCGTTAATTTTGTAAGACGCTTTGGAAATTATAAGAACCGTGTCACAAATTATATGATAGACAACGAAACTTTTGGAAATGCCACCGCGCTGTACCACACCTTCGGCTGCAAGCTTAATTTTGCCGAGACGTCCAGTGTGGCCCGCCTGCTGGGTGAGCACGGAATACGTCGCGTGGCTGCCGGCGAGACTCCCGATATAATTGTAGTCAATACCTGCTCGGTTACCGAGCTGGCTGACAAGAAGTGCCGTCAGGCAATACGCGGTTTTGCCCGCCGTTACCCTGACGCCCACATCCTCGTGACAGGCTGCTATGCACAGCTCAAGAGCGAGGAGGTCGCCGCGCTTCCCGGCGTGCGTGTGGTTGCCGGTACCAACCAGAAAATGCGCCTGCTTGAATTTCTAAAAGACTGGAAGTCAACGAGCAGTACTAAGGTTGAGGTTACGCCGCTACAGGAGCTCAAGGAGTTTATCCCCTCATGCTCTCGTGGAGACCGCACCCGCTATTTCCTCAAGGTTCAGGACGGGTGTGACTACTGGTGTACCTATTGTACTATTCCGCGCGCCCGCGGACGTTCGCGTTCAGGAACAATTGAACAGATGGTTGAGCAGGCCCGCAAGGTTGCCGACGAGGGCGGTAAGGAAATCGTTATCACCGGTGTTAACATTGGCGACTTCGGCAAGGGTCGCGAGGATAATTTCCTCGACCTCATAAAGGAACTTGACAAGGTGGACGGCATCGAGCGATACCGCATTTCGTCAATTGAGCCTAACTTGCTCACTGACGAAATTATAGACTTCGTGGCAGCGTCCCGCCGTTTCATGCCTCATTTCCATGTGCCGTTGCAAAGCGGCAGTGACAAGGTGCTTGAGCTCATGCGCCGCCACTATGATACAGCGCTTTTTGANCGCAAGATGCACCGCATTGTCGAGACTATCCCTGATGCCTTCATAGGCGTGGACCTCATCGTTGGTGCCCGTGGTGAAACTGACGNGGAGTTCANACGCTCACATGATTTTGTCGCTTCGTTGCCCATAAGCCGGCTGCATGTGTTCACTTACAGTGAACGGCCCGGTACAAAAGCGCTTGACATTGACTATATTGTCCCGCCCGAACTGAAACATGAACGCACCCGCAGCATGCTCAAGGTGAGCGACAAANTGCTTGCTGATTACACCTCACGTTTCATCGGNACNGTGCGTCCCGTGCTTATGGAGCNTCCACGTTCAGGCCATCCCATGAGTGGATTCACTGACAATTATCTCAAGGTAGCGGTCGATGCTCCTCATTCGCTTGACAATCATATAGTCAACGTGCGTCTTGACAGCGTTAACAATGATGACCTCGAGGAACTTAAAGGTACTCTAATCGAATGAAAGAGGTTGCGGTAATAATCCTTAACTGGAACGGCGAGAAACTTTTACGGGAATTTTTGCCGTCGGTGGTAGCCAACACGTCAAGCGTGCTGGCTGATGTCATTGTAGCTGACAACGGGTCAACTGACGGGTCACTGGAGGTGCTGAAAAACGAGTTTCCTGATGTAAAGGTTATAAAATTTGAGGAGAATTACGGGTTTGCCGGTGGCTACAACAAAGCTATAGAGGCTACCCGCTACCGTTACACGTTGTTGTTGAACAGTGATGTAATGGTGCCGGAAGGCTGGCTNGAACCTCTCTATGATTGGGCCGTCAAGCACCCCGGGATGGGAGCTGCGATGCCTAAGGTGAAGTCTTATCGTGAAAGCTCTATGTTTGAGTATGCCGGGGCGGCTGGGGGATTTATTGATTGCAATGGCTATCCTTACTGTCGTGGCAGGGTTTTCGATAAGATAGAGGAGGACCACGGTCAGTATGATGATGCACGAGAGGTTTTTTGGGCTACCGGGGCCGCAATGCTTGTTGATACAGTAGCTTATCTCGAAGCGGGAGGCCTCGATGAAGATTTTTTTGCCCACATGGAGGAGATTGACCTGTGCTGGCGTCTTCAGCTCATGGGGCGCGTAAATTACGTTGTTCCTGCCTCACAGGTTTTCCACCTCGGGGGCGCATCGCTTGCGGCCGGGAATCCGCGCAAGACCTATCTGAACTTCCGCAACAACCTGCTGATGATGTATAAGAACCTTCCCGAGAAAGGCCGCAACGCTGCACTCATTAAGCGCCGTCTCCTCGACACGCTTGCCTGGGGGATGTTCATGTTGAAACTCGATTTCAAGAATGCCGGAGCCATCCTGAAAGCTCATCGCGACTTTCGCCGCATGAAAGGCAACTACCACACGTCGCCCGCTCGCAACCTCCTGAAGGGAAGACCCAATATCCTGTTGCATCGCCTGGGGCTCAGCCGCAGGAAGTTGTATTGAGATAGGAAGGCGATACAATTATTATAGTGATGGAATCCGATACCGGGTTCCATTTTTTAGGATTTTAGAAAAAGAAAGCCTGTGACCGGGAAGGCCACAGGCTTTTATCATAGGGTATAATTTATTTTTAGAGGAGTCCGTAAACGCCGCTGAAAATCAGGGTGAGGTAACCGAGCAGAAGACCTGCAAAGCCCATGATGAGACCGGTCTTTACCATGTATTTCTGTTTGATGAAACCTGTTGCGTCAGCAAGAGCATTCGGAGGAGTAGAGATGGGAAGTACCATTGCAACTGAAGAGCAGATTGCAACACCGATGAGGAGGGTTGAAACACCGCCGAATGATGCGAGCTGGTCTGACATTGAAGCACCGGCAATGGCAAGGATTGGGGTGAACAACGCTGCTGTTGCAGTGTGGCTGATGAAGTTGGCCATGAGGTAGCAGAGGAGACCTGAACCGATGATAACCAACAGGGGTGACCATGAAGCGAAAGGAATAGCCTCGATGAGGTGAGTTGCAAGGCCTGAGCCCTTCATGGCAACGCCAAGAGAGAAGGCACCGGCAATCATCCAGAGGATGCTCCATGAAAGTTCTTCGAGATCACGCTTGGTGATAACGCCTGCCATACAGAGAACACCCACGGGGAGCATTGCGACAACATTGGCGTTCACGCCGCTGACGGTGTCAGTGAGCCACAGGAGAATGGTGATACCGAAAGTGATGTACACGAGGGTGTCTTTCCAGGTGTGAGTGTGGTTAGATTCAATTTTCAGCTGAATAGTCTTCTGCTTGAAGGGGAACATCTTCTTAAGTACAACCCATGCGATGAAAAGGAGGATGAGAGTGAGGGGAACCATTACCATCATCCACTGTCCGAAACCGATGCCGAGGTTCATGCCTTCAGGGTCGTTGAGGAACTTAAGGGCAATAGCGTTGGGAGGAGTGCCGATGGGGGTACCCATACCGCCGATGTTGGCACCGATTGGAATTGCGAGTGCGAGACCCACCTTGCCCTTGCCGTCGTCAGGGAGCGCGTTGAGCACGGGGGTGAGGAATGTGAGCATCATCGCTGCGGTAGCAGTATTACTGATGAACATTGAGAAAACGGCGGTCACGAGGATGAAGCCAAGGAGAACGGTTTCAGATTTAGTGCCGAAGGGCATGAGCATGACCTTGGCGAGTTTCACGTCGAGGCCTGACTTGGTAGCTGCGATTGCGATGATGAAACCACCAATGAAAAGCATGATGGTGGGATCGGCAAAGCAGTGGAGAATGTCGGTGTTGTTAATAAGATTAGTGAATTTTACACCTGCGGCATCAGTCTGGAAGAACCACAGGGCACTGTTGGAGGTGCAGAAGAGCAGTAGCACTACAACCACGAGTGATGTTGTCCATGCGGGAACTGCCTCGAAAAGCCACATCAGTGCGGCAAAAACGAAAATTGAGAGTACGCGCTGTTCAACGGGAGAGATACCGGGCAGCCCGTAAACTGAAGAAGGAGCAATCCAGAAGAACAAGGGGATTGCTATAGCCAAGAAAATCTTTAACGCTTTGAGCCCTATTGGGTTCTTTTCGTTGCGATGTTCCTTTTTCCACTTGTGGTATTCTTCTACCAGGTGGAAACCATGAAAGTTTTTAAACATTGTGATAAAATCAGTTTATATAAATATAATGTGTTCTATGGTATTGTAGTGAGCGCGGGGTTTCTCCGCAAAACGGGTGCAAAGGTACGAATTTAATGCGATTTAATCAAATTAAATATTTTTTAGGTGTTGCAGCGAGTCAGATACGGGATATCCGGAATGAACGAAGAAACCCCGGCTATGCCGGTATCGGTTTTTAACCTCTACCGCGCATGAGCCGGGGGGCTTAGCGTCTTTGACGTTACAGATGGTTATTTTTTATTGAGCTGCTTGAGAAGGTGGAGGGTGGCTCCTTCAAGCTGAGCATCGTGACCGGCTTGAACCTCGTCGGGTTTGTTGTAAATGAGCACGTCGGGGTTGAGCTGGTGGTTCTCAAGAACAGTGCCGTCCATTGCGCGTGAGGTTACTTGAGGTATACCGAAATAGATTGCCGGATCAATCTGGGTTTCCCACCACACGGCGGTCATTGTGCCGGGTACGGGTGAACCTACGATGTCACCGATTCCAAGTGTCTGGTAAACGAAGGGGGTGCCGTGAGCGTCGCTGTAGTTGCTCTCGTTGACGAGCATTACTGAGGGCTTGGTCCATTGTGAGAATGGTTCGCTGCCGATGTACTTGTCACGAGGAGTGAATCGGACATATTCTTTACCACTGAGAAGCTGGGCGATGTCGTTGTGAAGCCAGCCGCCGCCATTGTGACGGGTATCAACAATTACGGCGTCACAGTTACGGTACTTACCCAGGAGGCGGTCATAGACTGTGCGGAAGCTGGGGCTGTCCATACCCTGAACGTGAACGTAGCCAATGCGACCGCCCGACACGCTGTCAACGATAGCCTCGTTACGTTCAACCCAGCGCTGGTAAAGGAGGTCTCTTTCGATCCCGGCATTGATGGGTCTGATTACAATGTCTTCATCCTTGCCTGTAGATGCTCTTTTCACGGTCAGAGTGGTTTTGCGACCTGACAGGCCTTCAAGTAATGGGAAATAGTCATGTCCTGCCTCGATGGTATTACCATTGATTGCCATAATGATATCACCCGGTACAACGTGGGCGTTCTTTGATGCAAGGGGACTGCGGGGAAGAACCTCAGTTACCTTGAGTCCGTTACCTTTATAGGCAGGATCATAGAATGCACCCAGAGAAGCGGTAGCAAGTGCCGGGGCGCCTGATGACGTGCCTGAGCCGGTGTGAGATGCGTTCAGTTCTCCCAGAATTTCGCTAAGCATGTCAGCAAAGTCACGGTTATTGTCGATGTGGGGTAGGAATCGACGGTAATGTGAACCATAGCCCGCCCAGTCAACGCCATGGATGTTGCTGTCATAGAATTTATCTTTTACCTGCTGCCACATGTGACCGTAGATGTAGTCTCGTTCCTGTGACGGGTGACGCTCGTAAATGGCTTCGAATTCGATCGGTTTGCGTTCACCGTTGGAGAGCGTAACCTTGCTGAGGCCATTGTTGCTGAGAACGAATAGGTTTTCCCCCTTGGCATCGGCCACAAATCCACCGTTGAAGTCAGGAATAAGAACGCGCAGGCTACCGTCACGCAGGTTACGGCACATGAGGTTGGCCTTGCCCTCGGGAGAAACGGCTACATAATAGAACTTGTCGCCTTCGGGTGAAAGGAAGCTGCCTCCCAGGTTACCTGACATGTTGGTGAGACGACGCTGACGGTATCGACGGTTGTCAAGGTCAAATTCCAGCGGGGTGACTTTGTCTTCCTCTTTTTTAACCTCTTTGTCATCCTTTTTATCATTCTTGGGTTTAGGTTTTGAAGCATCAGCAATACTGTCATTGCGAGCTTTTTCTTTCTTGGCAAGGGCAGCATCTTCCTCTGAAAGGCCAAAATTATCCCATGCTTCGGTGTCGAGCATCATAAGGATAACGTCAGTTTCATTTCCCCAGCTGCCGTGGCTCTTCATGCCGTATTTACCGGTCTTGTAAGTAATACCTTTACCTCCCAGTACCCACTGAGGGCTTGAGTCGGCATAACCGCTCTCCGTGAGGTCTACAACTTTGGACCCGTCGGCTGCAACAAGAGCGATGTCGCTGTTGTTCCATCCGCCCACTCCGATGTAGTCACAGAGGAGCCATCGGCTGTCAGGGCTCCATTCAAATGAAATGTCACCGTCAGTGTAGGAGTAGTTGTAATCGCCGTTGAGAGCTGTGTTTACTTTTTTGCTTTTTACATCAATCACACGCAGAGTGGTACGGTCCTCAAGGAATGCGACTTTTTTGCCGTCAGGACTGAAGTCAGGCTGCTGAGCAGGAGCTTTTGAGCTATAAAGTAGCTCCTCCTTGATATCGGTGGCATAGGCAAACTCTTTCTCGTCAGGGTTAACGATTGAAGCCATGTAGAGCTTCCACTGTCCGTCGCGGTCGCTATCATAGACGAGTGAGCGGCCGTCAGGTGCAAAATCAAGAGTGCGTTCCTGGGCAGCCGTATTGGTGATGCGTTTTGTTGTCTTATACTTGGTATTGGTGACGTAGATATCGCCGCGTACAACGAATGCGACTTCATTACCTGAAGGGCTTACTGCCATGCGGCTTGCACCGCCGGTGATGTAATGCTTGATGCGGTCGTTATCGTAATCGTCAGTTACGATTTCTACATTAAGTTTCACAGGCTCGGCACCTGGTTTCAGAGTGTAAGCCTCGCCGTCCCAGCTGAAGGCGAGCACGCCGTTGTCTGAGGCTGAGAGTGAGCGAACGGGATGCTTTTTGAAACGGGTGAGCTGACGCTCGTTTTTGCCGTCAAGAGAACGTTCATATACGTTGAGAGTGCCATCCTTTTCGCTTACGTAGAAAAAATCCTGGCTACCGCGCTTCCACACCGGGTTGAGGTCATGTCCTTCAAACGAGGTGAGCTTATTGTATTCACCTTTTGGACTGACGTACCAGATGTCGGATGTGCCTGACGAGCGCTCATGTTTGCGGAACAGGTTTTCAACACCCTTGCGGTCCTGATAAAGCATTGCGCCATCGGGTGCCCAGCTTGCGGCCATGACGTTGATTGACATTTCCTGGCTGGGGCGGGGTGATTCGTTGTCGACATTGATAGAGTAAGTCTGTGCCCAGAAGGGACCCTCGATAAGGGTCTGGGCAGGCATGACGTTGGCATTGAAAACGAGGGTGTTGTTATCCATCCATCCCAGTGGAGTTTCCTGCCCGCTGTGTGTGGTGAGACGTCGGGGAGTGCCACCTTTCGCGTTCATGATGTAGAGGTCATCTGAGCCCTCTCGATTGCTACGGAACACGATCTGTTTGCCGTCAGGACGCCATGAAGGCTTTGAGTCGTAGGCCTGAGAGGTTGTGAGACGGTTGGCCCTGCCACCGGCAACGGGGACCGTGTAGATGTCACCTTTGTAGGTGAAAGCTACGGTGGTGCCATCAGGCGAAATGGCCACGTCACGCAGCCAAAGGGGAGCGTCGGCCATGGCGGCGATTGCTGCCATGCTCATTACTCCTGCAGTTAAAAATTTTTTTACCATTGCTTTATGATTAGTTTGTTGTTTAATTTGTACTCAAGGGTGATAATAGCTGAGCCGGCATCGTAAGAGAACGGAACATCCTTGCCGCCGGCTGTAACTGAAACGGGTCGTTTATATACACGGTGAATTCTCAGTGTCACTGCGTCAAGAGGACGTGCACCGGGGTAGTCACCGCTTAGCTTGGACGATATCACAATCTCTGAGCCTGTTGCAGTGCCGTCAAAAGTCACAGTGCGATAGCTGTAGTTTCCTCGTGACGGGGTGGTGAGGTCGTCATCATAGAGGGTGTAATCGCTGGTCACGCCTTCCACCGGGTAGTAATCCACGGTGAGACGGGTGGGATCATAGTCGGCGGTTGAACTCATGGCATAGTCAGCGCGGGGAATGAAAGCACCGGCTCTCACCATCAGCGGGATGCGGCTCAAGGGTGCGGTCATAAGGACTGTGTCGCCCGAGCTGAAGACATTTTCAGGGTTTTCAATGTCAAGCCATTTACCGTCAGGAACCACAACATTACGTTCCCGGGCACCACGCTCCATCACGGGGGCTACGAGAATATCTCGCCCCCACAGGTACTGGTCAGTGATATCATCGTGGAGCTTGCTGCCACTGTAGAAATTCATTGGACGAACTAACGGTAGACCACGGGAGCTGTTTTCCCAGGCGAGCGTATAATTATAAGGTAACCAGGCGTACCGTTCTTTCACGAGGTCAAGAAGAATTGATTCCACCTCGGGATAATGATAAGGTTCTGCAGCAATCTGGGAATGAGTGCGGAGCATGGGGGAGAAAAGCCCCATTTGCATCCAGCGGGTATACATTTCAGGGTCGCGAGGATTGAGCGAATCTACTGCAAAACCGCCCACATCGTGGCTCATGTAGCCGAGACCGCTGAGGCCTGACTGAATCATGAGAGTGGGCTGGGCCTGCATCCCCTCCCATGAGCGCGAAACATCGCCGGTCCAGGGGAAGACGCTGTATTTCTGCAATCCTGTTGTTCCGCCACGCATGAGAATCATGGGGCGGCGTTCAGGATAGCGTTCAGTGTTCATGTCATAGATGATTGAAGCCCAGTCGTTGCCATAGCGGTTGTGATACTGCCGGGCTCCCATCCCGTTGGCATGGAGAGCGGTTTCAGGATGCTTTTCAGGTTCGCCGAGGTCGCCCCACCATCCATAGATACCTTGCTGAGTGAGCGCATCATAACGGTCAGCGAGCCAAGCGCGGGTAGAATCATTTGAGACGTCAAACATTCCGCCCTCACCCACCCATATTTCAACTGGCTGAGTGGTTCCGGTACTGTCACACAACAGCAATCCATTCTGTGACAGGTAATCGAAGTTATCTTTGCCGCGGCCGTTGCTCAACACGAAAGGCTGCGAGATAGCAACAACGTTGATATTCTGCTTATTCAGTGAATCAAGCATGCCGGCAGGATTGGGCCACGCTGAGCTTTCCCAGTCAAGAACGCCCATGTCTTCTTCCTTGCCATACCAGTAGAGGTCAAGTACCAGGCCGTCAACCGGATATCCGCGACGCTTCAAGGTGTCAGCGACTCCGAGTGTTTCGGCCTCAGTCTTATAACCATATTTGGAGGTAATGTAGCCGAGAGTCCAAAGCGGGGGCATTTCCTGTCGCCCCGTGATGGCTGTCATCGCTTCGACTGCCCCTGCAAGCGTACCGCCGCCATCAATGATGTGGTAGCTCACGGGCGAGGTGCTCTCTGAGAAATAAGAAATTGTGTCGCCGGTAACGAGCCTGGCAGCCGCGAAGTCATCAAAGAGAATACCGTAGCCGTTCTCGGTGAGAAGAAGTGGCATTGATATTCCGGTGACATTGATGCGTGAATCTCCGGCACCGTAACCATAGTTGGGCCGGTTGTACATTTCCAGAGTGTCGCCACGGAGGTTTAGCGCATGTCCGCGCTCGCCTGCACCATAGAAGTGGGTACCTTCAAAACGAGGGTCAATGACGGTTATTCCTTCATTGACCCCGGTATTTCCGGTACACGCTCCGAGGATTGCTGCCAGGGGGAAGAAGAGGAGCTTTTTCATCTCGGGTGTAACAGTGGATTATATTACTAAATCACTTATTTCAATGACCATTCAAAGCCGCCCTTGGTATCCTTGACATCAAATCCCATGGCTGCCAGACGGTCACGGATGAGGTCGCTCGTGGCCCAGTCCTTGCGCTGTTTTGCGTCAGATCGCATTTCCAGGAGGAGATTGACCGCGTCCTTGTAAGGCTGCAGTGAATCGCCGTTGTCACCGGTTGTACCTGCGCTCTCGTCACGCATTCCAAGGATATCGAAGAAGAAGGTGTCGAAAAGTGACTTTAGCTCGTCGATATCTTCCTGAGTGGCTGTGGCGTTACCGTCGTTAATCTGGTTG
>JAAVGQ010000110.1 GCA_014800105.1 Bacteroidales bacterium
TCGCAATTGTAGTTGCTGTTGATGTGACTAAGACTGAACCCTGGATTGAAGATGCTTCAGTTGCCGCAACTTTCATGCAGTTGCAGGCTGCCGACCTTGGTTTGGGCTCATGTTGGATTCAGGTGCGTGACCGTTACGGTGCCGACGGTACCCCCGCCCAGGAGTATGTTCAGGAAGCTCTCGGAATGCCTGAAATAGTTTCGGTAGTTTGTATCTTGGCGATTGGTCATCCCGCAAAGGAGCGCAAACCTCAGGATACAGAGAATCTAAAGTGGGAACAAGTTCACATAGGAAAATGGTAATACCGTCCCGTCCCCGTGTCTGTATAATAGGCTCAGGAAATGTTGCCACTCATCTTGCATTGGCATTGGAGGAGGTTGCGGATATTGTACAAGTCTACAGCCACACTTTATCAAACGCGCAAAATCTTTCTGATAAGCTTTCCAAGCATCCTGAAGTCACTGATACTTTGAGCGGGATTTGTAACGATGCTGATTACTATTTAATTGCCGTCAAGGATGATTTCATAGAGACAGTAGCGCGTGAAACCCCGTCTACCGATGGAATCTGGGCTCATACATCAGGTAGTGTTCCAATGACGGTATTGGCTCCGTACAAGAAACGTTACGGTGTATTCTATCCATTGCAGACCTTCTCCAAGCAGGTCAACGTAGATTTCTCGACTGTTCCTCTTTTCATCGAAGGAAATAACCAGGATACTGCTGACGAACTTTGTTCTCTCGCCCGTAAGGTTTCAACAACTGTCGAGCCGGCTGACAGTAACCGTCGCCAAGCATTGCATATTGCAGCTGTATTTGCCTGTAATTTTGTTAATTACATGTGGTCACAGGCTGATGATTTATTAAGAAAAGAAGGACTGGACATAAGCTATCTTCAACCTTTGTTGCAGGAGACACTGCGTAAAATCAGTGATTGCTCGCCCCGCGAAGCCATGACGGGTCCGGCCCGAAGAGGTGATATGAACATTATCAACAAGCATATAGCTCAGCTCGATAGTCGCAAGGCAAAAATGTATGATTTCATCACTCGCGAAATTCTAAAAGATTACGGTTATGAGCAAGATTGATTACGACTTGAAGAAAATCAAAGGTTTTGTATTTGATGTTGATGGCGTGTTGTCTCCCGCTACCGTATTGCTCGGAGAGGACGGACGTCCGTGTCGAATGGGTAACGTTCGCGATGGTCATGCTCTCCAGGTTGCTGTAAAAGCAGGTTATAAGTTCGCTATCATCAGTGGTGGCAAGGGGGGGGCATTCCTGCGCCGTTGTGCTATTCTCGGTGTCAAGGATACTTACATGAATATTTCCAAAAAGTTGCCTTATCTCAGAATGTGGCTTGAGAAGGAAGGATTGCAACCTGAGGAAGTAGTGTATATTGGCGACGATGTCCCCGACGTGGAATGTATGCAATATGTAGGGCTACCGGTTTCGCCCGCCGACGGTTGTGTAGATGTCAAGCAGGTTGCCCGCTATATTAGCCCCGTCATTGGAGGGTACGGAATAGTGCGTGAGGTAGTTGAAGAAGTCATGAGAGCTCAGGGCACTTGGAATACCGGTATTAATAATTAGGAACTTTATGCTTTCAGGAAAAAAACTTTTGCTTGCAAGTGGCTCGCCACGAAGACGTGAGCTACTTTCAGCACTTGACGTGGATACAGAGATAGTAAAGCTTGTAGATGTTGATGAATCATATCCGGCCGATTTATCTCCTGCCAAAGTTGCAGAATATGTAGCGTGTAAAAAGCGTGATGCGTATGATGTTACATCATTGAAAAATAATGAAATCCTTGTAACAGCTGATACTGTTGTAGTTCAGGATGGCAAGGTTCTTGGTAAGCCTCATGATGCTGATGATGCTCGTGAAATGCTCAAACTGCTCAGTGGAAATACTCATCAGGTGGTTACCGGAGTTACTCTGTCAACTAATAGCAAGACAGTATCATTCTCTACAGTAACTTATGTTCACTTTGATACGTTGACTGATAGTGAGATTAATCTCTATATCGGGCAATATAAACCGTTTGATAAGGCTGGTGCCTATGGTATTCAGGAGTGGATTGGGTACATAGGAATTAAAGGTATCGAGGGGTGCTATTATAATGTAATGGGACTTCCACTACATGATTTATACAAGCACCTAAGGGACTTCGAGTAAACTTATTTTACAGTCATTGTAAAGCAAAACCGGTTTCCTGAGGGTGGGGTGAGCGGTATCGTCCCCTCGGCAAGTTTATTGTCCTTGATAATGACTTTTTCAAGCGATTCCTCCAGTTGTTTGCTTCGGTCCGGGGTAAGTATTTCAAGACGGAATTCGCCTGTTGAATCAGGAAATATGAAATTCTCGTATAAACCATGAGCGACCCGGCCCATCGTTAATCTTAGATTCACCTCGATGCAGGGTGCGATGTTGTAGCCCCTTTCGTCCTGATAGATTAACATGTCAACTCCCACGGCACCTGAATAGTCAGTCCCCAGAACATGCTCAAGTGCGTTTGTAACGGCAATTTGTGTTGCGGCAATCCATTCTTCAGGAACGAGTGCTGAGAGATTTGCAGCTATCTTACTGTCACAACACAGAGTATTTCCTGAATAGTTTGATAAGCCATTATTGAAAAATTGAGAGTAGCCAACGAATGATGCTTTCCCTTCAATCATGTCATAGAGCATGGCGAAGTCCTGAACCTTGTTGAGTGATTTCTCAACGAGCACGCTTCCTTGGTGACTAATCATTCCGTTCACCATTCTTATCACTTGATTAACCGATACATTTTTTGTATCAATAACGCCGCGACCGCTGCTTGACCAGGGAGACTTGATATAAANATTTTCGNCGGTATTGAGCNGCGTTTCAATTCCCGTTGCATCACTGTACTCAACCGGCGATTCATGCAGAGAGTAGGGTAGGCCACAGCTTGACANGAACNCATNCATCTTCACTGATATGCGACGGTGTCCCAACTGTCTAATCCTTTCGATNGTATTCTCATCAGGGAGAAGAGAGGGGACAACTCNGGCGCGAATGAGCTGACGGCGAGTGTAGAGTGACCAACCCCATGGGCAGCAACTGTCAATAGAGAGAGACTTGTGAAAAAGGGATGGAAACTGTGTTTCAAGAACTTGGGATACACGCTCAATCCACCTCTCATCGTCCTTGGAACCAATGAAATAATCATTTTTATTTCCAAGCCATGCCATTAGAGCGGCTCCACTTTCACGAAGCTGGACGGCCGCGGCCGGCGGAGTGAAAAACGGAGAGTTGANAGCAAGCGCAATATCATTCTCAGGGGTAAAGTAATATAGTGTTGACATACTATATTTTAGTCATTATATGGTCCAATCAAGTGATTTACAAATTTTATGGCTTACNACTGGGAAACGGTCTATTTCTGTCAAGCAATCCGGCAGTTCATTGTTAATCCACCCGATNACTTCAATTATTTCATCATGGATATCATTAACGCGTTTAATATTCCAGCATATTGATTCATTATGGAAAACTCTGTTACGGAATGTTCTGAAGCGATTAAGTGGTGCCGCTACATTTTTACGTTGGCGAGTCTTTTTGGGCATATATGGAAACGCCCTGCGCAAGTCTTTCCACAAGACGCGTTCGTACTCACTGTTTAATAGAGATACCCAAAAACCTAATGTAAGTTCTGCAATAATTTTAGACGGGGTTGCTATTTCTTGACGGCCTGTAATATGATGCACCGCTGATGTTATATATTTGTTAAGAGGAAAAAGACCGGTGGTAGTGGCGAAAACTGCATACCAATCCTCGCGTCCTGTCATCCTACATAATTCTCTACTTAGTGCATTCCTTAGTGCAACTTCCAAAACGGAAAGACTAATATACATTGATTCCGATAGTTCAATATTACATTTATAATGTAAGATAGCACGATTTGGATCGCTTGGATATCGATCAAAGTATCTCGCCATTCTATTTTTAGAAAAAACTTTCTCGAAAAACTCTTTGTCGTAAGGCATAAATTTAGTAATTTTGTGATGCAGTCCCGGTAATTCCTCTCCCTGATTTAGATGCAGGTGAAGAATCCGGGTTTTTTATTTTCAAAGATTACTCATAGCAAAATTACGAATTTTTCAACAATAAGCGGTCATTTATCTACATGTGATTGCCACTGTCACGCTTAAATTGTAAATTTACGGTTGCTATGAACGATGTTATTAAACTGCTTCCTGACTCGGTTGCCAACCAGATTGCAGCCGGAGAAGTTATCCAGCGTCCTGCATCAGTAATCAAGGAATTGGTTGAGAATGCGGTTGATGCCGGAGCAACCCAAATAAAGATTGTCATTAAAGATGGCGGTCGCACTCTCATTCAGGTAATCGATAATGGTTGCGGAATGAGTGCTACTGACGCGCGCCTTGCTTTCGAGCGCCATTCAACTTCCAAGATTACCGAGGCTGCCGACCTCTTTTCGCTCACCACGATGGGATTCAGGGGCGAGGCACTCGCCTCTATTGCAGCTGTCGCTCAGGTAGAACTGCGCACTATGCGTAAGGATGATACTATCGGTACACGCCTGTGTATCAGCGGTAGCAAGGTTGAAAGTCAGGATCCTCAGGCTCTCGTGGCCGGGTCAAACATGATGGTGAAGAATCTTTTCTTCAATGTCCCGGCCCGTCGTAAATTCCTGAAAAAAGATGCCGTGGAACTCTCACATATACTTCATGAGTTTGAGCGTCTGGCACTTGTGAACCCTGATAAGGAACTCTCAATATATCATAATGATGGCCTGCTCCATCAGCTGCTTCCCGGTAGCTTGAAGCAGAGAGTGGGGCAACTCTTCGGCAAGAGCGTGGAAAAATCACTTGTCCCTGTAGAAACTGAAACCACGCTGGTAAAGATTAACGGTTTTGTTGGTCTCCCTGATAGCGCACGCAAGCGAAACTGGCTGCAATATTTCTTTGTAAACGGTCGCAATATGAAGCACCCTTATTTTCATAAGGCTATCATGCAGTGCTACGAAAAACTCATAGGTCCTGACGTCCAGCCCAACTATTTCATAAATCTTGAAGTTGACCCGTCGACAATCGATGTTAATATTCATCCCACAAAGAATGAGATAAAGTTTGAGAACGAGCAGGCTATATGGCAGATTCTCAATGCAGTTGTCAGGGAATCACTCGGCCGCTTCAACGTTGCTCCTGCTATGGATTTTACTGAGGATGAGATTCCTGATATTCCTGCTTTCGTGCCTCAGACAGGTCAACCGTCGCCCATCGGTATGCCTGATTTCACGGAAACTAATAGCCTCTATAATCCTT
>JAAVGQ010000111.1 GCA_014800105.1 Bacteroidales bacterium
ACGGTGCCATCAAGTATTTCAGAGTTGAGATTAATGGTGCGGAAGCCGTTTTCTCCTATTGATGAATCCAGGTGGATGCTGTTGAGCGCAAAGTCCTTACCTGAAGGTTCTGAGATTTTGATGTCGCTGATGTCAATTGTACCGTTAATGTCATCAATTCCATTGCCGGTGAGATTGGTTTTAAGGTTTATACGAGCCACGCGATTACCCATTTTGGAATCAGGAAACAATTCTCCAAAATCAAAGCAATCAACGAGTGCATCTATCTTCAGTTCCTTATCTTTAGAAAGAATGTCTCCGGCTGCAATAATATTAAACTTAGCGGCTGGATCGTGAGAATCGACTGACAGGTCAAAGTAGTTGCCGTGAGCTTCCATGACGGCTTCTATCTGTCCCAGAGAGTGGCCGTTAAAGTCGAAATTATCAACGTTCAGTGTTAAAATCCCGGTCGGGCGGTTACCTTTGATTATACCATGGGAAGCGACAATCATCGACAGTTTGTCGAGTTCGGGACGGTTGAGCAAGTTACCGAGTTTAAGGTCGTTTATATCTATTGAGGCTTTGTAATCAAGCGCATTGCGTGCAATTTCACTCGCTGAGCCCGTTATTTTTATGTTGCCTTGTGAAGTGGTAATCTTGGCATCAGCTTTTGCCTGCTTCATGTTGCCTGAGCCGGTGAGAGCAATGTTGGTCGTGCCCAGATTTTCGACAATCTGCTTGATTGCAGGGGAGGCGTTTTGCATCAGGGGGAGAAAGGCTGAAGGGTGAAGCTCGATGTCTCCTGTTAAATCAGTAATTTCTCTCATGGCAGAGTCAAGCGGTGACTGCACGAGAGCCTGTAAAGATAAGTCAACCGAGCCTGAGGGAGTGCGAGTTGTGATGTTAACCGCGAGATTGTCGCGGAAAGACCCGTTTACTGCTGTCGTGAGGTTGACAGGTTCAGTGAATTGAGAGAGTACCGGAGCAAGAGGCGCGAGGTCTATAGGGTTCAGATAGCTCCCGTTATCGAGTGTCACGCTAATAGTATCGCTCCACCTGCCATTGGAGGCAAGGAGCTGGGAGCGGGGCATAGCGAGGTCAATATCCTGCCATGAGACCTCGCCGGGTTGCCAACGAGCGATACCTGAGAGAGATGATATTTCCAGACCGGAGCGTTCCCTGATGCGTAAGCGTTTGATGACGACACGTCCACCATTATTGCCAACCCTTGGAAGCAGGAAGTCAGAGCTTAAGTCTGTAATCACTACGTGGTGGGGTGAGAATACACCCGGTGCAGGATGGGGCATGTTGTCAACGTTATAACTGAGGCGGCAATTGCGCATCAAGACTGTGCTGATAGCCATTGAGAAGGGTGCTGACGGCCGTTCATCCTTGGGTTTAAAGCGGTCGATTATGGGTTGAATGTTAAGCGGCGCGTTGATTGAATCACGGCTTATATCGGCATCCAATCCTACAATTTCAGCATAGTTGATGATGATTTTACCGCGCCTCACCAGTTGATATAGATTGATACCGGCTCCGAGGCGGTTAACCTTCAGGATAGTATCATTAGAGGCATAGTCGGAGATTGCTATGTCACGCAACAGAACGCGATTGAAAGGGGCAACGCTGAGTGTACCGATTTCAACTCGGGAGCCAAGCAGCTGAGTGAGTTCCCGCTGAGCCACGGTGACGAGCTGTCGCTGGAACACGGGGAGCGAAAGAGCTACGTAGAGGAACATGGGGATGACAATAGCGAGTGTCACCAGCACCATGAAAAGCGCACGCAGTATTTTATAGCTCCGGGTCATTAGGGGTGTAAAGGATCAGTTGGCGCAGCAGGAATTTATTTGTTCCCGTCATATTTTATTACGGGGAGCGACCAGTTATAGCGAAGAGCGAGAGTGCGCAAAGCGATGACAATCACTGCGCAGGCTATCTGGGCGATAATGGGGTCGGGGGTAAGCAGCCATGAAAGCCAGTAGGCCACACCGCCGGCTATACATGCCGTGGCATAAATATCCTTGCGGAAGAAGAGCGGTTCCTCATTGATGAGAATATCACGCGTGATGCCGCCGAATGAACCTGTTATCATACCCATTGCAATTGCGACCCACATGGGATAGCCGACGGCGAGAGTCTTCTGAATACCGATGACTACGAATAGCGCGAGACCCACGGTATCAAATATAAACAGCATCGTGTCATGGCTCACGAGCACCTTGCGGAAGAGGATTACAAGAATGAGCGAGAAGCCGGTAACAGCAAGATAAAGCCACGTCTGCATCCAGAACACGGGAATGTCAAGAAGGACGTCACGCAACGTACCGCCGCCGATGGCAGTGACGAGACCTACAGTGTAGGCGCCAAACAAATCAAAGTTTTTATAGGCAGCAAGACGTATACCGCTTATGGCGAAAGCGAACGTACCTACAACTTCTATAATGAATAAGAAAAGATCATCCATGGATTAAATGTGGTTGAGTACGCTTTGATTGGTTCCCTTGGTTTTGGAGTTGTTTAGTCCTATGCTGTNTCGTGGTTGAGGCACTGGGGGACTATTTATCTTCCTGGTTAAAATATTTACACACGGAGGTTAGTCCGCAGTTCAAGCAGTCAGGCTTGCGGGCGGTACACACGTAGCGACCGTGCAGAATGAGCCAGTGATGGGCTTTGGAAAGCAGTTGCTCAGGGATATAGCGACANAGCTTTTTCTCNGTTTCGAGGGGTGTGCGACATCCTGAGGCTAGTCCCAGACGGTCACTGACCCTGAAAACGTGGGTATCAACGGGCATTGCCGGACGGTCAAATGCTACNGCAAGCATAACGTTGGCAGTCTTACGACCCACGCCNGGGATAGTGAGNAGNGTGTCNAGNTCAGANGGTATCTCNCCGCCGAATTCCTCAGTTATTACGCGGGCAGCTCCCACGAGGTTCTTTGCCTTGTTGTTGGGATAAGAGACGCTCTTGATGTAGGGGAATACATCTTCGGGCGTCACGGCAGCCATTGATGCGGGAGTGGGGAAGGCTTCAAACAGTGGCGGGGTTATCATGTTGACTCTCTTGTCAGTGCATTGAGCTGAGAGGATAACTGCCACGAGCAGTTCCCACGTTGAGTTGTAATGCAATTCGGTTTCAGGCATCGGCATGGATGCCTCAAACCATTGCAAAACTTTCTCGTAACGTTGCTTGAGAGTCATGATTCAGGGGGATTTGTCGCGTTTCTTGAAGCAAATCAGTGAGCTGAGGTAAATTCTTCAAGGAAGCGAACGTCGTTCTCTGAGAACATGCGCAGGTCCTTGACCTGGTATTTCAGGTTAGTGATGCGCTCAACGCCCATGCCGAGTGCGAAACCGCTGTAAACCTTTGAGTCGATACCGCATGCTTCGAGCACGTTGGGGTCAACCATTCCACAACCCAGGATTTCAACCCAGCCGGTGTGCTTGCAGAATGAGCAGCCTTTACCACCGCAGATGTTGCATGAGATATCCATCTCAGCTGAGGGCTCGGTGAAGGGGAAATAGCTGGGACGAAGGCGAATCTTAGTGTTAGAGTCGAACATCTCGCGGGCAAAATAGAGGAGGGTCTGTTTCAGGTCGGCAAACGATACGTTTTTGTCCACATAGAGGGCTTCAACCTGGTGGAAGAAGCAGTGAGCGCGGGCTGAAATGGCCTCGTTGCGGTAAACGCGACCGGGACACACGATGCGGATGGGGGGCTGGGTGTGCTCCATAACGCGAGACTGGACTGATGAAGTGTGTGTGCGCAGGAGGACATCAGGATTGCGCATGATGAAGAATGTGTCCTGCATGTCGCGCGCCGGATGGTCTTCAGCGAAGTTGAGTGAAGAGAATACGTGCCAGTCATCCTCAATCTCGGGACCCTCAGCGATTGAGAATCCAAGACGGCTGAAGATAGATATGATTTCTTCACGCACGATTGATAGCGGGTGACGGGTGCCCAGGCGGAGGTCAGAGGCGGTACGTGACAGGTCAAGGGCGGCAGTCTCGCTGTCGTTATTCTCGAGCGATTCACGCAGGGTGTTTATGCGCTCGGTGGTGAAGTCTTTAAGCTCATTTATGGCTTGTCCCACTGCACGTTTCTGGTCGGCAGGAACTGAGCGGAAATCGTTCATGAGCATGGAAACTGATCCCTTTTTGCTCAGATATTTTATACGTAGCTGTTCAACTTCTTCAAGTGAAGAAGCCTGGAGGTTCTCAACCTCCTGACGCAGTGATTTGATTTTGTCTAACATAAGTAACTTTGTGGGTCAAATTTATGCAAAAATAATACTTTCTCCGCGTTTAGGCAAAAAAACTTTTCACAGTTTTGACCCTGTTTTAAGAGCAATGACGCGAAAAAATAAAGCGATGAGTCAATCATTTGAGATTTAGACACATCGCTCGTATATTTTATTCATGGGTACTGTCATCCTCTATAGGCGGTTGACGCTCGGCAAGCAATGCGGTGACGTATTCAAACGGATCTTTGGTTATTGTCACGCGGCCGCTGCGGGCAAACTGCCTGATGTCGTAGTGCTTGAGTGCCTCAAAGAGTGCAGCGGTCTCGTCATAGTGTCCGGTCTTTTCGATTACGGTATACTCGGGTGTGATTTCCAGAATGCGGGCAGCATGCTTGCGGATAATCCACTCAAGGTGTTTTTCCTCTAGAAGCTTCTGGGTGGGTACCTTATAAAGTGCAACTTCCTGGTACACAATGTCATCATCAGTATAAAGGAATGCCTTGATGATGTCGATGCGTTTCTCGATTTGCTGCACTACTTTTTCCATCGTGTGGCGGTCACTTCGAGAAGTGAGGGTGAACTTGCTGACGTTGGGGATAGAGCAGATACTCGCCGTTATGCTCTCGATGTTAATGTTGCGGCGGGTATATATCGCGGTAACCTGATTAAGCACCCCGACGGTGTTTTCAGAGAAAACCGTGATCGTGAACAGTTGCTGGTTGTTACTTTCGCTCATAGTAGTGGGGCTTAAAGTGGTTTATATTTTTTATCAATTGCAACGAGAATCTCGTCAATGCCTTGCCCCGGGGCAATCATGGGGAAAATCATGTCGGTGGGGTCGATGTTGATGTTAAGGAGATAGCTTGTGGGTGCAGCGAGCATGCGATCAACTGCAGCCGGGAGTTCCTCACGGGTGGCAACGTTCTCGCCCGGAATATTATATGCTTCAACAATTTTGAGGAAGTCAGGATTGACCATGGGCGTCTGGGAGAAACGGTTGTTGAAGAACATCGCCTGCCATTGACGCACATTGCCGAGGAAATTGTTGTTGAGGAGCACAATCTTCACGTTTATACCATATTCCATTATGGTACCGAGTTCCTGAATGGTCATCTGCAGTCCACCGTCACCCACGTAGAGGATGACCGTGCGGTCAGGGCAACCAAGGCGGGCACCGATAGCGGCCGGGAGACCGAATCCCATTGTGCCGAGCCCCCCTGATGTCACCATGCTGCGTGGCTCAGTGAAGCCACTGTAACGGGCGGCGAACATCTGATTCTGGCCTACGTCAGTAACCACGATAGCTTTGTGACCTGACTGGCCTGAGATGTAGTTTATCGCTTCACCCATCCTTATGCATCCTTCAGTCGGGGTAATATCTTTCTCTATGATGAGTTTATTCTCATCTTCGCGACATTTCCTAAACACGCTTAGCCACTCGTCATGGCGGGCCGGCTTGACTTTTTCAGCTATGCGACTTAGAACGTCAGCGGCATCTCCGGTGATAAAGCAGTCGGGTGACACAATCTTGCCGTTTTCAGACGGGTCGATATCGATGTGAATTATGCGCGCATCAGGAGCGTATTTGCTTACGAGACTTGTGACGCGGTCATCAAAACGGAGACCTACGCCAAGAATTACGTCGGCCTTGTTAGTAAGGTAGTTGGGACCCAGGTTGCCGTGCATCCCTAACATGCCCTGGTATAGGGGATGGTCAGTGGGCATGGCTGAGAGTCCGAGGAGTGTTGATGCTACGGGAGCCTGAATTTTCTCAGCGAGAGTTTTAAGCTGCTCGCCGGCATTAGATATAGAGACGCCGTGCCCGGCAAGAATAAGCGGTTTTTTTGCTTCGTTCAAAATTGCGGCGGCTGCTTCGATTTGCTCGGGAGCAATGAAGGGGTTGGGATTATAGCTCCGTATGTAGGAGCACTTCTTATATGGTTTCCAGTTCATGAAACCAATCTGGGCATCTTTGGCAATATCAAGTACTACAGGGCCGGGACGGCCTGAGGTAGCTATGTAGAAAGCGCGGGCGACCATGGCGGGGATGTCCTCAGCTTTTCTTATCTGGGTAGCCCACTTGGTGATGGGCAGCGTGATAGCGACCATGTCAGTTTCCTGGAAGGCCTCGCTGCCGAGCATACCTGAGGCTACCTGCCCGGTGATAACAACCATTGGCGTAGAGTCCATCAGGGCATCTGACAGGCCGGTGAGAATGTTTGTGGCACCGGGACCTGAGGTTACGATGACAACGCCCGGGCGACCTGTCACGCGGGCGTAACCTTCTGCAGCATGAGAGGCTCCCTGTTCGTGTCTGACGAGGATGTGGCGTAGGGTGTCCTGGTAGTCATAGAGGGTATCGTAGACGGGCATTATGGCACCGCCGGGATACCCGAAGACGGTATCCGTACCCTCGGCGATGAGGGAGCGTATCAGTGCTTCGGCACCTGTTATCTGGTCAGAAGGTATCATTGTGGGTTCAGTATTATTCGGTAATGTGATGGATGTGAATTGTGGATTAGCGGATTAGAGGCGAACGCCGCCCTTGTCGGCTGAAGCTACACCTGAGGCATAGGCTCGGAGAGCTCTTGAGACATAGCGGTCACGAGATTTGGGCGTGTAGGCTTCGCTCCCGCGGGCTTCCTGAATTGAGCGACGGCGCCCTAACTCATCGTCGCTTATCTCGATATTGATTGAACGGGCTGGGATGTCGATGACCACTGTGTCACCGTCCTCAACGAGGGCGATGGGACCGCCTGAAGCGGCTTCGGGTGATACGTGACCTATTGAGAGTCCTGATGTTCCGCCTGAAAAACGGCCGTCGGTCACAAGAGCACATTCTTTGCCCAGGTGACGGGCCTTGAGATAGCTGGTGGGGTAAAGCATTTCCTGCATGCCGGGTCCGCCCTTGGGACCTTCGTAGGTAATGAAAACAACGTCGCCGGCTTGAACCGTGCCGTTAAGAATGCCTTCAACTGCCTGTTCCTGAGATTCAAAT
Organism: Bacteroidales bacterium; assembly: GCA_014800105.1. GTDB lineage: Bacteria > Bacteroidota > Bacteroidia > Bacteroidales > Muribaculaceae > JAAVFS01. The sequence goes on from JAAVGQ010000111.1 coordinate 7,221, forward strand.
ACTCGGGCCTTACCGGTGAAGCGGAAAATGGACTCGTCGACCCCCGCTGTTTTTACTACGCAGCCGTCAGGAGCGATATTACCGCGGAGCACTGCGATACCACCGTCCTTGACATAGGCGTGATCCATGTCACGGATACAACCGTTAGCACGGTCTGTGTCAAGGTCGGCATAGTAGGACATCTGGCTTCCGAGCTCGATGTTGCGCTTGCGGCCGGGGGCTGATTTCCATAGTTCTTCAGCGCGGTCAGAGAAATTCTTGCCACCTACGGCCCATTGATTTATGGCTTCACCGAGGGTGAGGCCATCGACGCGCTTGACATTAGAATCAACGAGACCGGCATTAGCGAGAATCTCCATGATTGAGAGAATACCACCGGCGCGGTTGACGTCTTCTATATGGTAATGGGAATTGGGGGCAACTTTACAAAGGACGGGAGTCTTGCGTGAGAGTAGGTCGATGTCATCGAGGGTGAAGTCAACGCCGGCTTCGTGGGCAATTGCCAGGAGGTGGAGAACGGTATTGGTTGAGCCTCCCATTGCGATATCAAGTGTCATGGCGTTGAGCATTGCCTCGCGGGTGGCGATAGAGCGTGGAAGAACGCTCGTATCGCCGTCACGATAGTAGGCGTATGTATTTTCAACAATTTTGCGGGCGGCTTCCTTGAAAAGTTCCTTGCGGTTGATGTGGGTTGCCACGACGGTGCCGTTACCGGGAAGAGCGAGACCTATGGCCTCGTTAAGTGAGTTCATAGAGTTGGCTGTGAACATGCCTGAGCAGGAGCCGCAGGTGGGGCAGCCGTTCTCTTCGAGACGTTCCACGCGGTCATCTCCGACAGTCTCGTCAGCGCTTTCTACCATGATGTCGATGAGGTCAACGGGTTTATCATCGACAACGCCGGCTTCCATGGGGCCGCCTGAAACGAAGATGGTGGGTATATTGAGACGCATTGAAGCGATGAGCATTCCCGGGGTGACCTTGTCACAGTTGGAGATGCAAATCATGGCATCAGCTTTGTGGGCGTTGACCATGTACTCGACGCTGTCAGCGATAAGCTCGCGGGAAGGGAGCGAGTAGAGCATGCCGTCATGTCCCATTGCGATGCCGTCATCGATGGCGATTGTATTAAATTCAGCGGCAAAGCAACCTAGCGTCTCGATTTCTTTCTTGACAATCTGGCCTATTTCGTGAAGATGAGTGTGACCGGGAACAAACTGTGTGAAAGAATTGACGATGGCGATGATAGGTTTACCCATCTGGTCTGGAGTCATGCCGTTGGCCCTCCACAGGGCACGTGCACCTGCCATGCGGCGTCCGCCGGTTGATTGTATGCTTCTGAGTTGATTTTTCATATACTGTCTATAACTTGTTAAGAGTGGATTGCGACCGGCCGGGACGGCCTGAGAGAGGAGAGTTGCAAACCTGAAAACTATTAAGTAAGTGTTAAAAAATTAAGCGATATTATGATAGCGTAAATGTTCGTACTCGACTTCAAGAATCTCATATATAGTATAAATTAATTTTGAACACTTACTTATAAAACATAGTTTTGTATCACAAGTTACAAAGTTATAGTCAATTTATTAAAAAAGCAAACTTATCGGATGCCATTTTATTCTTTGTTTCTTTTTATAAGTGATTATGGGTAAATTTATAAAAAATGTAGAAGTTTCAAAATAGATTTGAGACTTCTACAAAATACGTTGATATGGTTAAGCTTTTTAATCTTCGTAGGGGGTATTGTCCTCGATGCCGGCCTCGCGGAGAGCTTCGCGGCGTTCCATGCAGGTACCGCAGCGACCGCAATGTTTTTCGCCGCCTTTGTAGCAGGAGTAAGTGTGGGAATAGTCAAGTCCGGCCTTTTTGCCACGCATTGCTATCTGAGCTTTTGTGAGATTGGTGTAGGGTGCAAACAGGTTGATGTCAGCATAGGTTCCTGCCTGAATGGCAATGTCCATAGCTTCGATAAAGACGGGGCGGCAGTCGGGGTAAATAGAGTGGTCACCTGCGTGGTTGGCAATCATGATTGTTGACAGGTGGTGACTCTCGGCAAGCCCGGCAGCCACTGATAGCATGATGCCGTTGCGGAAGGGGACAACGGTGGATTTCATGTTGTCCTCGCTGTACTGACCGTCAGGAATTGCGCTTGCGCCGGAAAGCAGTGAACTCTCGAAATATTTGCCCATAAAGTCGAGATTGATTTCTATGAGCTCAATGCCGAGCTTGCTGCAATGTTCGCGGGCACATTCGCGCTCACGCATGTTATGGTTTGAACCATAGTTGAAATTGACCGCAGCAGCGATGCGGTTCATGAACTCGTAGAGCATTGTTGTTGAATCCATCCCGCCTGAGAGGACTAACAAGGTATCTTTCTCTGACTTAAACATTTGGCTGTATAGTGGTTTTAAACGTGTTTTTTATATCACAGTAGAAGTTATAACATAAAGAAACGCGAGAGGAAACCCGGTATGGCACCTGAGTAACTTCTCGCGTTAAGTATTAAGCGTGAGTAGCCCGTGTCAATTTATTCTTCGTATTTCTTTACGATAACGGTAGCGTTGTGGCCGCCAAAACCGAATGAGTTGCTGAGGGCTGCTCTTACCTCGCGGTTCTGAGCCTTGTTGAAGGTGAAGTTGAGGTTGTAGTCGATGTTCTCGTCTTCGTCACCTTCCTCGTGGTTGATGGTGGGAGGAACTACGTCGTCCATCACTGACTTGACGCTGAACATAGCTTCAAGAGCTCCGGTGGCACCGAGGAGGTGGCCGGTCATTGACTTGGTAGAGCTGATGTTGAGGTCATAAGCGTGCTTGCCGAATACCTCCATGATAGCCTTGATTTCTGAAACGTCGCCAACGGGGGTTGAGGTNCCGTGAACGTTGATATAGTCGATATCTTCGGGCTTCATGTTAGCGTCCTCAAGAGCGTTGCGCATTGAGAGNATAGCACCGAGTCCTTCAGGGTGGGTGGCGGTGAGNTGATAAGCATCAGCTGACATGCCTCCACCGGCAACTTCAGCATAAATCTTAGCGCCACGGGCCTTGGCGTGTTCGAGTTCCTCGAGGATGAGGACNACTGAACCTTCACCCATTACGAAGCCGTCACGAGACTTGCTGAAGGGACGTGATGCAGTTTCGGGGCTGTCATTACGTGTAGAGAGGGCATGCATTGAGTTGAAACCACCNACGCCTGCGGGGAAGATTGCAGCTTCAGCACCGCCGGTAACGATGGCGTCAGCTTTACCCAGACGGATGAGGTTGAACGCGTCAATGATAGCGTTATTAGATGAAGCGCAAGCTGAAACGGTACCGAAGTTGGGGCCGTGGAAGCCGTACTCCATTGATACGTGACCGGCTGCGATATCAGCAATCATTTTGGGAATGAAGAAGGGATTGTACTTGGGGCCATTCTCTTCATTCTTGGCATAATATCCTGCTTCTTCTTCAAAGGTGTGGAGGCCACCGATACCGGCAGCGATGATAACGCCTATGCGGTCACGGTTAGTCTTCTCGTCTTTTTCGATGCCTGAATCATCAATTGCCTGTTTAGCAGCATACATTGCATACTGGGCATAGAGATCCATAGTGCGGGCTTTCTTGCGGTCAAGCACTGAACTTGGATCGAAGTTTTTTACCTCGCAGGCAAACTGAGTTTTGAATTTGGAAGCGTCGAAATGAGTAATGGGCCCTGCACCGCTCACGCCGGCAAGAGCGTTGCTCCAAGTGGTCTCAACGTCGTTGCCGAGGGGTGTGATTGCTCCCAGGCCGGTTACTACTACTCTTTTTAACTCCATTACTTATAATATGTTAGGGCTATTCTTAAAATATTATCACTCTCGACAGGGGGTAAATCATCAATTGATGAACCCGCGTTATCAAGAGTGACAAAAAATTCGGTGGCTGATATTAAGCCTGAGCTGCCTCGATGTAAGCGATTGCGTCACCTACAGTTGCGATGCCTTCTGCCTTATCATCGGGGATAGTGATGTTGAATTCCTTCTCAAACTCCATGATGAGCTCTACGGTGTCAAGGCTGTCTGCACCAAGATCGGTGGTGAAGGCTGCGGTTTCAGTTACCTGGTTTTCGTCTACGCCGAGCTTGTCAACGATGATAGCTTTAACACGTGATGCGATTTCTGACATAATTGTAAAGTTTTATGATTAGTAATTCTAAATTTCCGTTGCAAAGATAATGCTTTTCAGCAAATGCTTTTGCACTTTCAGCGCACAAAATTACAAAAGATTCTTGAATAATAGATTATAATTACTGAAAAAAATCTCTATTTTTTGTTGTCGGAAGTGTAATNTCNTGATNTACAGNTGTANTGNTGCTNTGATATTTCNGCTCAAATAAATTGTTCAGCTTGTAAAGCGGCGCCAGCGCTCGATCATTGCTGTAATATCCTGTGGGATGTCACACTGGAAGAACATNTCCTCGCCCGTCTTGGGGTGAACGAATCCGAGGGTACGGGCATGGAGAGCCTGTCGAGGGCATGTTGAGAAGCAGTTATTTACAAACTGCCTGTAGCTGGCTGANGTGGTACCNCGCAGAATCTGGTCNCCGCCGTAGCGGGCATCGTTGAAAAGCGGGTGNCCTATGTGCTTCATATGGACACGTATCTGGTGAGTTCGGCCNGTCTCAAGCACGCATTTAACCACGCTTACATAGTTAAATGACTCCAGCACCTCGTAGTGAGTAACCGCATGCTTGCCCTGGTCGCCGTCAGGGAACACAGCCATCTGTAGCCTGTCACGCATGGAGCGGCCTATGTTTCCCTCGATGCGGCCTACGCGAGGTTCNGGTATTCCCCACACGACGGCTACATATTCGCGCTTTGTAGTTTTGTTGAAGAACTGCTTGCCCAGGTGTGTCTTTGCGTCGGGTGTCTTNGCCACAACGAGCAGGCCTGAAGTATCTTTATCGATACGGTGCACGAGNCCCATGCGTGGGTCTGACACGTCATAGTCGGGGTTNTCCTTAAGGTGCCAGGCGAGGGCGTTAACGAGCGTNCCGGTGTAGTTACCGTGGCCGGGATGCACTACGAGNCCGGCGGGCTTGTTGACCACCAGCAAGGTGTCATCCTCGTAAACGATGTCAAGNGGTATATTTTCAGGNATGATTTCATTCTCGTAGCGTGGACGATCCATAACTAACGAAACGATATCACCCGGTTTAACGCGATAGTTGCTCTTGACGGCACGGCCGTTCACGAGGATGCACTGAGCCTCGGCAGCCTGCTGGATGCGGTTGCGGGAGATGTTGGGAAGCTGCGTAACGAGGAACTTGTCAACCCTCAGCAGGTTCTGTCCCTTGTCAGCTACTATGCGGTAATGNTCATACAGTTCGCGGCCTTCTTCCTGAAGGTCGTCACCGGCGAGTTCATCTAAGTCGTCAGTATCCTGAATCATTCGATATTAATTTCAGTAGTTAATTCATCCTCAGTTTCGGTATCTTCGATCTCGTCGGTTATNCCGCCACCCACTTCTACGGTCACTGATGACGTTGAGGGAATGCGTTCACCGGCACGGAGGGCGCGGCCATTGCACTTGGCTCCGAGCACGAGGTCTTTAAACTCAGANGGAACGGTCACGACGTTAACCTTCAGTCCGAGACCTTCAAACATTGAGACACCCTGGCGCATGGAGACGTTCATGAAGTCAGGCACGGTCACNAGCTTAGGAGAGTAGGCAACGATTGAAACGTAGACCGTGCGGCCCGGTTTTACCTTTGAGCCCTCGCGGGGAGTCTGTTCCACNACGGTGCCGGGAGCGAGCTGAGAGCCGAAGACTGAGTCCATTACTTCACACTGGAATCCGTCAGATGACAGAGTCTTTTCAGCAAGCTCGATTGACTGTCCTTTAACTGAGGGGACAACTGATTCCTCGCCGTGGAGAGTCCACGAGTCGATGAACATTAGAAGCACCCACACGAGCACGCAGGCTGCAATGAAGATGTAAACTATATTCATGAGCACGGGGTGATCATGATTGAGGTTGACAAACCGACGGTAAATTGATTCCTTGGATTTGTGGCCCTGATTATTTCTTTTGTTTTCCTGTGATTCCATAATGAAATGAATTATAGAGTTATGAGAGTATCGTAGTCGAAATCTTTTGTGGCCGCAGTGCCGATGACTGAATCCCACATCATGGGTGACAGGCCACCGCCGGGACGCTTGACGGTGATGTTCTCCTCAGTGAGTATTTCTCCTTTNCTGATGTCACGCGCGGCTACGATGCTTTTGCGGGCAATCTCGATATTGGGCGTCTCAGANGGTGACGGAACCTTCTCGCCCGTACCTATGGCAAGCTCTATATTACGAATAGCTAAAACCATGGCTTTAAGCTCGGCGGGGTCAAGGGATGCGCGGTGGTCAGGCCCCTCCATGTTCTTGTCAAGGGTGAAATGTTTCTCAATAATTTCAGCGCCCATTGCCACGGCAGCTACAGGCACCTCGATGCCGAGAGTGTGGTCGCTGTAACCCACGGGGCCGGTGGTGACCTTTCTCAAAGCTTCCATTGCCTTGAGGTTTACGTCCTTCATGGGGGTGGGGTATTGCGTGTTGCAGTGCAGGAGGGCGATTTTATCGAGAGGAATGCCACCTTCATTGAGAATGTCAACGGCTGTCATGACTTCGTCAATGGAGCTCATGCCGGTTGAGAGAATGACCGGACGGCCAAGAGTAGCTATCTTACGCAGATAAGGAAGATTGGTGATTTCGCCTGATGGAATTTTCCACCAATCCATCCCGAGGGGGGAGAGGGTGTCGATTGAAACGAGGTCAAACGGGGTGCTCATGAAGCCGATACCTTCGCGGCGACACATCTCGGCAAGTTCGGCATAGGCATCGAGCGGCAGGTGAATGCGGCGGCACATGTCAAGCTGGCTCTCACCTGCTCCGGTGGTTTCTTCCTGGTAAGCAGCCTTGGGTGCAATGGAGGAGACAACCAGCTCAGGGACGGCGGTCTGAAACTTGACGTAGTCAGCACCGGCTTCCTTTGCAGCCATAATCATTTTCCTGGCAAGCTCCATGTTGCCGTTGTGGTTGACTCCGGCTTCAGCTATTATGATGACTTTATTTTTCATTAGTGTTAACGTTAAAGACGGTTTCCTGTAAATAACGCGCTACGAGGGTTCCGGGTTTTCCCTTTACCTCGCGGGGAAGAGGGTTGCCGAGAGCCTCGGCAATTATCATTGCGGGAATATCAGCGCCGGCGGCAATCGCAGTTACAGCTCCGCCACCCAAGCGTGGGTTAATTTCCATGAGCATGACGCGGCCGTCAGTACTGTCCTCAAGGAATTGCAGTGTTATTGCACCGGTGAGTTTAAGGGTGTCAATGATATACCGTGATTGCTCAATGATGTCAGGGCGGTTAACGGTAATGGTGCGGGTGACTTCGCCACCGGCTGTCTCGAGGCGTTCACGGGGAACGATGGTGATAATCTCTCCTTGCTGTGAAATATAGCAGTCGACGGTGTACTCACGTTTTTTTTCAATGTATTCCTGAATGAGGTATTGGGCGGGGTCGATTGAGCGGAAATCGGCTGACGAGTTGACGATTTTTATACCGCGGGAAGCCGAACCGAGGCGTGGCTTGGCGATGAGCGGGTATCGGGGGGCACCGCGGGAGTACGTGCGGGGAATGATGATGTGCTCTCGCTCAAACAGTTGAGCTGCAATACCTTTATCAAACATCATTGCAGCTAACAGCGGGGTGCATGCCGGGCTGAAGCAGTCTCCGTAAGAATATCGTGCTGCGATTTCAACCGCTCCGTCAACAAATGGAACCATGATGTCAATGTCGTTCTCAACAATTGTGTTGTGAAGGTCCTCAAAAACCAGGGGGTCATTCCATCGCTTGCCAATGATAACCTTGGCTACCGAAGAAATGGGCACGAGCGAGTCGAGCTCGTAGCTGTAGATGCGGGCCTCATAGCCGGCACGGCCGGCAGCGCTGATGAAATGACGAGCCATGGAGACGCGCTTGGCGCCTCCCAGCATCAGAATTCCTATTGAGCCTATTCTTTTAGTCACGTAGTCAACGGTTATAGATGTCAGTTTTGTATTTTGTGAGATTCTCAGGCTTTGTAAACCAGTCGATTGTTTTCTTAAGGCCTTCCTCGAGAGTGACTTCGGGTCGCCATGACGTGAGGGAAGTGATGAGCGAGTTGTCGCCACATAACCTGAATACCTCGCTCTTGGAGGGGCGCAGGCGTTGCGGGTCAACGACATATTCAACCGGAGCGTTCATCAAGCGAGCTATGGTTTCAAGGGTCTCTTTCATTGAAACCTCAGTCCCGGTGGCTATATTTATCTCGCGGCCTTCGATGCCCGGGGTCTCAGCGAGAGCTATGAAGCCGCGGGCAGTGTCGCTCACGAAGTTGAAATCGCGGGTGGGTGAAAGGTCCCCGACCTTGATAACGTGCTGCCCGGCTGCAATCTGAGAGATGATAGTGGGAATGATGGCACGGGCACTCTGGCGCGGGCCGTAAGTGTTGAACGGACGGGCGATGACTACCGGCAGGTCAAAAGCATTATAGAAGCTCTTGGCTATAGCATCGGCACCAATCTTGGTTGCTGAATAGGGTGACTGGGGCTGGCGGGGATGAGACTCGCTGATGGGAACAGTGATTGCTGTTCCATAGACTTCACTGGTTGAGGTGACGATGAGTCTTCTCACGCCGTTGTCGCGGGCCGCCTGGCACATATTGAGAGTGCCGGTAATATTGGTATCAACGTAACTTTCAGGCGCTACGTAGCTATAAGGAATAGCAATGAGGGCTGCGAGATGGTAGATAGTGTCAACACCGCGGCTTATTTCACGGCAGAAGGCTGCGTCGCGCACGTCACCGCTAACCACCTCGAGATTAGGATGCCTGTTACCTTCGAGCCAGCCGAGAAAGCCGAACGAGTTGTACTGTGCGAGGGCACGCACGCTATAGCCTCTTTCAAGAAGGAGGTCAGTCAAGTGTGAGCCTATAAAGCCGTCAGCACCGGTCACGAGAACGAGCGGTTTATTAGAAGCATTATCAGTTTTCATCAGCCCCATTTTTTGAGTTTA
>JAAVGQ010000112.1 GCA_014800105.1 Bacteroidales bacterium
ACGGGTAAACTTCCTCAGACTTTTGTACAATAAAATGATTGACAATGAAATCAATGAAAAGTATGCCAATGAAATCATTGACGAAATTGACAAGATTGCCCGTAAAGGTGACAACCCTTCAATCACTCGCGACGTCAGTGGCGAAGGTGTTCAGCAAGGCCTGTTGAAACTACTTGAAGGCTCAATCGTGAATGTTCCCCCACAGGGCGGTCGAAAACATCCCGAGCAGAGGATGATTCCGGTTGACACGAAGAATATCCTGTTCATCTGTGGTGGTGCATTTGACGGTATTGAGAAGAAAATCGCTCATCGTCTCAACACCCACACCGTGGGTTACTCTACCGGTGCGTCACGCAAGCGTGTCGACAAAGAGAATTTCCTACAGTATGTAGCACCTCAGGACCTGAAATCATTTGGCCTTATTCCCGAAATCATTGGTCGTCTTCCCATCATAACCAGCCTCGAACCACTTGACCGTGAGGCTCTCCGTCGCATTCTCACCGAGCCCAAGAACGCTATCACTCGCCAGTATGAAAAACTTTTCAAGATGGATGGCGTGAAGCTAACATTCGAGCCTGATGCCCTCGAGAAAATCGTGGACGTAGCCGTTGAGTATAAGCTCGGTGCACGCGGACTGCGCGGTATTGTGGAAGAAATCATGATGGACGCGATGTTTGATATTCCTAAGTCTAAAACTAAGAAATTCAACGTCACGAAGGAATACGTCGAGCAACAGTTGGACAAGACTCGCCTCGACACCAAATCGGCAGAATAATTCGATTATTAAATTTCTCTTTTCCTCAATTCATGGTGACAAAAGAACAATTAACGGCAACACTGAAAAGATACTTCGGGTTCGACACTTTCAAAGGACAGCAGGAGGCAATCATAACCTCGCTACTTGAGGGCCACGACACGTTTGTACTCATGCCCACCGGTGGCGGGAAATCTCTATGCTACCAGTTACCGGCCTTGCTGAGCGAAGGTACCGCTATTGTTATTTCGCCCCTCATTGCCCTGATGAAAAACCAGGTGGATGCAATGAGAAACTTCAGCGAAGACAATGGAGTTGCCCATTTCATCAACTCTTCGCTCACCAAGAGTGCTATTGACCTCGTTAAAAGCGACATCATTTCAGGTAAAACCAAGTTGCTGTACGTTGCTCCCGAGTCACTCACGAAAGAGGAAAATATTGAATTCTTAAAATCTGTCCCAATTTCATTCTACGCTGTTGACGAGGCTCACTGTATCTCAGAGTGGGGGCACGACTTCAGGCCCGAATACCGTCGTATTCGTCCCATAATCAACCAGATTTCACGTCGTCCCGTCATCGCACTCACTGCCACTGCCACTCCCAAGGTTCAGCACGATATACAAAAAAATCTGGGCATGACTGATGCTGTTGTCTACAAATCATCATTCAATCGCCCCAATCTATATTACGAGGTAAGGCCCAAAACCTCCAATATTGACAAGGAAATTATCAAGTATATAAAGAGCAACCCGGGAAAGTCAGGCATCATCTATTGCCTGAGTCGCAAAAAGGTTGAAGAACTTTCGGAGACTCTCAATATCAATAACATCAAGTCGCTNCCTTACCATGCCGGCATGGATTCAGCTGCCCGCTCAGCTAATCAGGATGCCTTCCTGCATGAAAAAATAAATGTTATCGTAGCTACGATAGCATTCGGCATGGGTATCGACAAGCCTGATGTTAGATTTGTCATTCACTATGACATGCCCAAGTCTCTCGAAGGNTACTATCAGGAAACCGGTCGCTCAGGACGTGACGGCGGTGAAGGACAGTGCATCACATTCTACTCAGCCAAGGACCTGAAAAAAATGGAGAAATTCATGCAGGGAAAACCGCTGGCTGAGCAGGAAATAGGACGCCAGNTGCTTGCTGAGACTGCATCCTACGCTGAATCTTCAGTGTGTCGCAGGCGTACACTTCTCCACTATTTTGGTGAGAAATTTACTGACGCCAATTGCGGAAATTGTGACAATTGTTTAAATCCTAAAAAGCAAGTGGAAGCAAAAGATGATCTATGCGCCGTTATTGAAACGGTAATCGCCCTGAAAGAAAAATATAAGTCTGACTATATCATTGATNTCATGCTGGGAAAAGAAACTCCCACCATTCAAAGCTATGGTCATGATGAACTTGAAGTCTTCGGCTGTACTCCTAACAGCGATGACAAATATCTTAACGCGGTCATTCGCCAGGCAATCCTTAACGGCTACCTTGACCGCGATATAGAAAATTACGGTATTGTAAAAGTTACACCGGCGGGAAAGAAATTCCTGAAATCTCCCGTTTCATTCAAGATTGTTGAGGATAGCGACTTCAACGAGGATGAGGAGGAAGTACAGGTTAAGAGCGGTGCATCATGTGCAGTTGACCCTGAGCTCTACTCGATTCTTAAAGACCTGCGCAAGAAGCTTGCAAAGCGTCTTGACCTCCCACCCTACGTTATCTTCCAGGATCCCTCGCTGGAGGCAATGGCTACAACCTACCCCATCAGCATCGAGGAATTACAGAATATCCCCGGTGTGGGTGCCGGTAAAGCAACCCGCTATGGTGAGGACTTCATCAAGGTAATCAAACAACACGTTGAGGATAATGAAATTGAACGGCCTGAGGATCTCCGTGTCCGCACCGTCCCCAACAAGAGTCGCCTCAAGATTTCCATCATTCAGGCTATCGACCGCAAGATAGCTCTCGATGAACTCGCTAACTCCAAGGGCCTCGAATTTGACGAACTCCTTGACGAGGTAGAAGCAATCGTATATTCAGGTACCAAAATCAACATTTCTTATTTCCTCAATGAGGTNATGGATGATGACCGCCAGGAAGACATCTTCGAGTACTTCAAGGAAAGTGACAGCGATGACCTGAATGAAGCGATCAAGGAACTTGGCAACGAATTCAGCGAGGAGGAAATCCGACTCGTNCGCATCAAGTTCCTTTCAGAATTAGGTAACTAATCGAATCCTGAAAATTTCTCAAGGTAAAGAAGCAATGAGTATAGTTAGCTATCGCAATGTTGAACTCAACCGCAAGGAACACGCTGTATTGAGAGATGTCACTTTTGCCCTTGAACCGGGTGAATTTGTCTACCTTATCGGCACCGTGGGCAGCGGCAAGAGTACATTGATGAAATCGCTGTATGCTGAAGTTCCCGTTGTGAGCGGTGACGCTGACGTCATGGGATATGACCTAACCTCCATCTCNCGCAAGGAAATTCCGTTCCTCAGGCGCAAGATTGGTATCGTCTTCCAGGACTTCCAGCTCCTGTATGACCGCTCGATATATGACAACCTCAAGTTCGTTCTTGACGCTACCGGATGGAAGGACAAGAGCCAGATTGATGAACGCATCAATCAGGTCCTTGCTCAGGTGGGTATGTCCAATAAATGCTATAAGCAACCTCATGAAATATCAGGTGGCGAACAGCAGCGCATCGTAATAGCCCGAGCATTACTCAACAGCCCAAAGCTGATTATTGCTGACGAGCCCACCGGTAACCTTGACCCCACTACAGGCGAGAATATTGCCCGACTNCTTCTAAAGATTGCCGCTGAAGGTACTACTGTACTCATGGCAACCCACAATCTTGCAATGGTCGAGCAGTTCCCGGCGAGAGTGCTCAGGTGTGACCGGGGTCACGTTTATGATGATGGTATTGTATCTTACTAAGTGATAACTCAATTATGTGACTTTAAGGTCACAATAACCTTATAAAATAAAATGAAAGTATTAAAGTTTGGAGGAACATCAGTAGGNTCAGCATCCCGCATCAANGATGTTGCAGCCCTTATTTCCAACCGAGGCAAAAACATCGTAGTTCTCTCGGCAATGGCCGGTACAACCAATTCNCTTGTAGAAATTTCTGACTATCTCTATAANCGAAATATTGAGGGAGCTAAGGAACTTATCAATACCCTCGAGTCAAAATATCAGGGTGTCATTGACGAACTGTTTGAAACCAACGAGTTCAAACTACTTGCCGAGAATGAAATAAAAGAAGCCTTCAACTACATCAGGTCACTGAGCAAAGATATATTTACAATCTTCGAGGAGCGCGAGATTCTTTCCCGCGGTGAAATAATGTCAGTTGCTCTCATGTTCCATTACCTTCGTGAAAAAGGTGTGGACGTAGCTCTTCTCCCCGCTCTCGAGTTCATGCGCACTGACAAGAACAGCGAGCCTGACATGCCCTTTATTCAGGAACATCTTGAAAANCTCCTTGAACGGAATGCTGACGCTCAGCTCTACCTCACTCACGGCTACATCTGCCGCAACGCTTACGGTGAAATTGACAACCTGCGCCGTGGTGGCAGTGACCTCACAGCCTCAGTCATAGGGGCAGCCCTCCATGCTGATGAGATCGAGATTTGGACTGACATCGACGGAATGCACAATAACGATCCCCGCTACGTTGAAGGGACCAAACCCGTGGATGAGCTTCACTTCGAGGAAGCGGCCGAGCTTGCTTACTTCGGAGCCAAGATTCTCCACCCCACCTGCGTGCTTCCCGCGAAACTTAACAATATTCCCGTGCGCCTCCTCAACACTATGGATCCCGAGGCAAAGGGAACTGTTATATATAACACGCGTCCCTCTCACAGTATCAAGGCTATTGCTGCCAAGGATAACATCACTGCTATCAAAATCAAGTCAAGCCGCATGCTCCTCGCTTACGGTTTCCTGCGCAAGGTTTTCGAAATATTTGAGACTCACAAAACATCAATCGATATGATCGCAACAAGCGAGGTGGGTGTATCAGTTACCATTGATGATACCCATTCTCTTGATGATGTTGTTGATGACCTGAAGAAATTCGGAACCGTCACTATTGATAAAGACATGGTTATAATCTGTGTTGTGGGTGACCTTGAATGGCACAATACCGGTTTCGAGAGCCTCGCTATCGAAGCGCTCCGTGACATTCCCGTGCGCATGATTTCTTACGGTGGCAGTAACTATAACATTTCATTCCTTGTAAACAAGGAAGATAAAATTAAGGCCCTTAAAGCCCTCAGCGAGCACATATTTAACTGATTTTTGAGCATATTTGGATAAATGATTCCTCAACTAAATAATATTATTACTCCGTGCTACTGCTATGATGCTGCGTTGTTAGAGCAAACTCTGGAAGTTCTAAATAAAACGGCATCATGTGACAAACGCTTTCATGTTCACTACGCAGTCAAGGCTAACTTTCGCCCGGAGTTGCTGGAAATTATCGCGGCTGCCGGCCTCGGAGCTGATTGCGTGTCAGGATGGGAAATCGACGCTGCCCTTAAGGCCGGCTTCCCTGCCTCTCAGATAGTATACGCAGGCGTGGGAAAAACTGACGATGAAATCCTGTTCGCGCTCCAGAACGAGATAGGAAGTTTCAACGTTGAGTCCCTGCCCGAGCTTCGTGTAATCAATGAACTGGCCATCAAGGAAGGATGTGTGGCTAACGTGGCTATACGCGTGAACCCGGGTATTGATGCCCACACTCACAAGTATATTACCACGG
>JAAVGQ010000113.1 GCA_014800105.1 Bacteroidales bacterium
CCTGAAAATGAATCATCTCTTGATACTTACGCATGGATTATGTTCAAAAAGGGTGACCACAAAGAAGCAAAAGCGTTCATCGATAAGGCTCTCGACTTGACTGAGACACCGTCGGCCGAACTTTATCAGCATGCCGGCGACATCTATTTTATGTGTGGCGAGCCTGACAAAGCAGTCGAATTCTGGGAGGAAGCCGCCAAGCTTGAACCTGATGACGAGCTCCTTCAACGCAAGATAAAACATAAGACTTATTTCTATAAATAAAGTAAATCTACTGGAAATCTTACGAACGATGAGATTCAACAATACATATTTAAAATATACGGCATTATCATTGGTAACCGTGGCAGTTTGTCTATTAAGCGGATGCGGTTCAAGCAAGAAGGCAACAGGTAAAATTCCTCAGGAGGTAGCCAATGCTGATACACCTTATGGACGAATGATAATGTCTTATTCACCGTGGGAAACGGTTTCCATGGGGATGAAAGTGCGTGTTGATTCTCCCATGTCGTTCTCAATTTCGGGCAAGGCTTACATGGAAAACGGCAAGAATGTGCACGTTTCCCTTCGTGTGCTTGGATTTGAAGTAGGAGTGCTCCACGTTAACAGCGACAGTGCATTTGTTGTGGATAAGATTCATAGAGTAGCAGTGGCTGAGAGCATGGAGAAATTCCGTGCTTATACCGGTCTTGACCTCGTGCAATTGCAGGATATATTGCTTGGTCGATGGTTAGCTCCGGGCAGTCCCGAAGGCTTTGTTACACGTGGCATTAAGTATGGCTACGCAATGAATGATCATCTTGACCAGCTTGCAAGTCTTGACGTTGAACTGTCATCAGGCAAGAAAATCAGCTGTCAATATTCGGGCTGGGAGGAATGCTCATTGGGGTGGGCTCCCTCAAGTATATCAACTGAGCTTGCAGCCGGAGGTCGTCGATATAATGGAGCCATAACTTATTCTCCCTCTTCAATAACGCTGGATCTCTATGATATGCCAGCATTCAAATTACCGGGAGGATATCAGCGAGTAGGTGTCGAGGACTTCCTGAAGGCCTTGAAAACACTCTAAACTTTATCTATAAATTCAGTTTCTAAATTTTTCAGTAAAACCAGTCGTGTCATTCCACATCTCATATAAACTTCGTGTAATTGCCTTGATATTTGTAGCGTTTTGTTCCGTATATACGGTATCAGCACAAAAGTCAACCGGTATTAAAAAGGAGCAGAGACGTAACCAACAACAGATTACCCAAGCCCAGCGTAATGTCAAGCAAAATGCAATAGCTGTGGAGAATAATCTTCGCTCACTCGAACTGCTCGAGGGTGAGATTGGTGATATATCTAAAGATGTGAGAAGACTCCGCACCACGTCTGACTCTATATATGGTCTCATTCGTCCCCTTAACGATACGATAAAAGCGTTAGACCGCGACCTGAAGGTAATGAGTGAGAAGTATGCTGAAGCCTTGCGCAAGTCACAGACTAACGGACGCTCGTTGAACGACCTTTCTTTCGTGCTTTCATCTGATAACTTTCGCCAGGCATGGCAACGTTATCGCTCGCTAAAGCAATTCTCCCGCTGGAGACAACGTAAAAGCGGTGAAATTNCAGAAANCCGTGCTCGTGTTGCTGAGCGAAAGGAACGTCTTGACTCGCTCCGATCAATGAATAGCAAAGTCCTGAAGAAGGTTGAAAGTCAAAAGAACACGCTCGAGAAGAAGAGAGTGGAGACTGAGCGCCTTGTAAAGTCATTGAAAACACAGAGTAAACAGCTCGACCAGATTCTGAAGAAACGGCAGCAGGANGCNGCNCGACTTGAGGAGCGTCTTGAAAAAGCTATCGCTGAGGAAATTCAGCAACAACAGGAGCGTGAACGTCGTGAACGCGAGCGNCTCGAAAAGGAACGATTAGAAAAAGAGCGACTTGANAAAGAGCGTGTTGAAAAAGAACGCTTAGAGAAAGAAAATCAGGATAAGGCTAAACAGAATGATGGTGCTAAGTCAGGTGATTCAGGAAAGAAGACCTCGACATCTAAAAAGACTTCCGAGAAACAACCAACNACTCCTAAGTCACATGAAACTAATGNCGGTGATAATACCGGTACACAGATTCAGGAAAAAGCTCCTGATACAAAGACACAGCCTGCTACGCCCACAGTGAAGGAGCGCTTTGAGGCTCTNACCGGTAGCTTTGAAAGTAATCGTGGCAAGTTGCCGTTCCCTGTTAAGGGTAATTCTACAATCGTGAAGAAGTTCGGTCGTCAGAAACATCCCCGNTTACCCAAGGTAGAGACAAATAATCCNGGTATTGATATCGAAGCGTCTAAGGGNGCGACTGTTCATGCTGTGTTTGATGGCGAAGTTTCGCAGATATTCAAGCTTGCGGGATATAATAATGTTATTGTACTGCGACACGGCGACTATGTAACCGTGTATGCTAATATCGCAACACTTGATGTCAAGAAGGGTGACCATGTGAAGACCGGCCAGCAGTTAGGTAAACTTTATGTTGACCATGCCGACGGTGACCGAAGCATTCTGCACTTTGAACTGCGTCGCGAGAAGGAAAAGAAAGACCCTGAAATGTGGCTGCGCCGATAAAGTATTGAGAGGCATGTCGGCCGGAAGCTCCCTNTCACGCAAAATATTGAAAGCAATCAGTATCTTCGGTACTGTACAGGTCATCACTATGCTTTGCTCCGTCATCAGGACAAAGTGTGTGGCATTGTGGATGGGACCGGCNGGAATTGGACTTTTTGCACTGCTTAATCAGGCAGTAGAAATGTTGTCAAAGGTATCCGAACTCAACATCAGGGAGAGTGGCGTACAGGCTATCGTACGTCAATCGGGTNGTCGNGACTTTGTATCGTCAGTAGTTTCGCGACTAAGCCTAATTCTCGGTTTGTCAGGCGCTATTCTTACACTGATTTTTTCGCCCGTTTTGGGTAAGTTAACTTACGGNGAAACCGGTCACNCAGGTGTATTCGTGGTGTTGTCACTTGTGGTATTTTTACGTGTGCTCATCTCCGGGAAACAATCTATTCTGCAGGCTCACGATAAACTCAAGCGGCTTGCATCCGCTTCGCTTTGGGGTAATCTTGCCGGTACCGCTATCTCAATTGTATTGTTCCGCCTTTTTGGAATGAGTGCAATTGTACCGTCAATATTAGTTTTTGCTGTGGTAACTTTTCTGGTTTATGTTGGTAGTAATGGCAATTATAGTCGTCAGGAAATAACATTTAAAGAAATATTACATGANAGTAGGCCAATCGTGAAGTTGGGTGCATACATGACAGTGGCGGCTTTCATTTCATCACTATCAAGTTATCTTTTTCTTGTGTGGTTNCGAAATTANAGCTCGGATGATGCAGTTGGATATTACCAGGCCGGTTTCACGATAATATCTCAATATGTGGGGTTGATGTTTGCTGCAATTTCCGTGGAATTTTATCCGCGTGTAACATCAGTTATTCACAGCAGNTGGCGCACGTCAGTATATGTCAGGCANGAGATAAACATGCTTCAATGGCTCATCGTGGGATGTGTCGCAATCTTTCAAGTNATGGCTGCGGTTATAGTTAGAATTTTATATTCTGATTCGTTTAGTGACATTACGCCATATCTTCTTATNGCNNCAGTCGGAACATCNCTGCGGGCTTACTCGATTGTATTGGCCTATGTAATTCTGGCTCGTGGCGATGGTAAGATTTATATAATCACTGAAACAATAAGTTCACTGCTTTATCTTGGATTAAACATTTCGGGATATAAGCTGGGCGGATTAGCCGGGGCTGGAATAGCTTATGCTGTATGGTATCTCGCTTATGCAATCATCGTTACGATTGTTTATCGTAGGCGTTATCAATACACTCTCACTCGTAACATTTATTTGCTTGTGACAATCGTGGCCGTAATCTTGCTTCTCGAAACCATAGCCTGCTACAATCACTTTAACGTGGCTGCAATCATCATTGCCATCATTATTGCAGCCATCTCCCTCACCGTTGTTTACCGATACTATTTCCACCCGTATCGTAAACCTTGCAAATAGTTTTTGAAGTAGAGTAATTAGTCTACAGATTTAAGGGTTATTCGGCGAGGCGGATGACGCGGAAGCCCGTACCTCCGTTCTTTTTCAAATAGTCAGCAAGGGAAAGGTCATCGATGATTACTCTCCCTTTTTTGCTTGAGGCGTGGAGTAGGTGAGGTATTCCGTCGCGTTTGATTATTATCCCCATGTGAGTTACGTCAAGCCCCGGAATTTTTGTAGTTAGCGCTACTACATCTCCCTCTTTCAGCTCGCCATTGATTACCTTGTTGATTCGGGATGATTTGATATAAGGAAAACGATGGCTGCGGTAGCCAATCTCAGCATTTTTCATCCGTTCATATTCGAGAGAATCCTGAAGTGCAGGATACTTGTCGCGGTTTTGGGTCATAAAGTCAATAGTCTTGATTTCCCATGAGCAGCCGGGAATGTGAGATGTGTACTCCTTGACATTTCCTCGGTGAACATTGTCGACGACCCAGTCACTGAAATAATGCAGGCGTGAGCTATACCCATTCATTTCGCCGGCGCGATAACGCATGTTTTCAAGATTATATATAAAATCACGCCAAGATGAACGGCCCTCACCGGCGGTATAGGCAATGGCAAGAACATTATCAATAAAAGTAGTGCAATCAAGCTCATCGATGTTTACACGGAGCTCCTCCTTGTCGCCTTCAAGAGTGCCGCCAACGTATGGTGTGTCTATAAACTGTTTTCCTATGAATGCTACACGTTCCTGAGGATCCTTAATTTTTACAGCCTCAATAAGGAGGTTATTAATGCGCACCGTGTCAGTTGCTTCGTTATGAAAAACGGCCTCTGACGGCATGATGGCGAGTGACTTAAGAGGCATTAAACAGCCGCTCAATGCCACGGCTGCCAGTAGGTTACTGAAAATATGTCGCGATTTCATCGGATTACTTGTATTAATTTCACCACGAAAATACTCAATTCACTCTACTTTTCAAAATATCTCAATATCGAAAAATTATCATGAATGGCTTGGATATTAATCAGCATAGAAAAAAGGAACACGCAGAATGGTAATCTACATGTTCCTTTATTCTTTGTTATTGTTTAGAGATTTTATCGACCTGAGTTCAGAATGTGCTCACGCATTATGCGGTTAAAGTTGTCGCATTTGAGCAGTTGTTCGAGTGTCATGTGCATGCGGTAGCGCCAGTAGTGACGTGAGTTGGCAGGAACATTAATCTGCTCTTCGCGGGGATTTTCACGACGTAGAGTACCGTCCATTGAGAGCCAATCCTGCAAGGGGATAATGCAGAGCATAGAGGGTGAAGCAAGATGCATATCAATAATGCGTTCACAAACCCACGGTTCTGCAAAATAGGGTGCCTCGCCATGCTGGTGGAGCATCGTGTGGTAGAATGAATCAGTTGCCTTACGATCCTCTTCCCACCATTGACGTATGCCACCCATGTCATGAGTTGATGTTGTACAAACTGAGAAGTAAGGATAATGAGCCGGATTGCCAAACTGGCAATTCGGATCCTTGGGCATACGTTGGATTTCGAGCGATAGAATCTCGAGCTGATCCATCACTGCCGGAACGCAATGGGGAATCATGCCAAGATCTTCGGCACAGGTGAGCATTGTGGTTGCGTCAATGAGGGGCGGCAGTTTCCACATTGCTTTATGATACCAGAATTCATCGTGGCGATGATAGTAAAAATCATTATACAGTTTATCAAAGCACAATCGCTGATAATCGTTGAGTGATCTGTAAATATATGTGTTCTGTGCTGAGATGCGCGGATGATATTTACCCCTCTCGCGTGAATCCTCGATGAAAAGGACATCATCGATAAGGTCCATCAGGCCGTTGCACACTTTATTGCTATGATCATCTTTAGGCTGAGTTGCAAAGAAATCAGCAACCTTGCGCTGGGTATCAAACTCTACTTTCAGGCAGTAGCGACCCCAGCCTTTGTCATCGAGATAATTGGATTTGACTTCCTCAGTGTATTCTCCAAAGAAGTCTCCGAGCATATAGTCATGAATGAATGGCTTGGTGTAATGTTCCTTATCGAAATGGAAGTCATAGTTCTCAGCCATTTCTTCTGGCAAGAGGGGTAGGGCAGGGTTGAACGTGCCGAGGAGTCCATGAATAGCATCCATTGGAATCTCCCAGATTCGGAAGAATCCCAGCACATGATCAATGCGATAGGCATCGCAATAGTCGGCCATCTTGCGGAAGCGCGCTTTCCACCAAGCAAATTCATCTTGACTCATTTCCTCCCAGTTGTAAGTGGGAAAGCCCCAG
>JAAVGQ010000045.1 GCA_014800105.1 Bacteroidales bacterium
AAACGATGCGTATGAAAGCGAACCCATGACCGTTCCTGAAGCTATCAAATGGCTGTGGAGCAGTCCCCGCTTCATGATGGGTGTCTTCGCCCTCTTCTGCTACGAAATAGCTGAAATTGCAATTAACAGCTTGTTCATAAACTATGTGACTGATGACGGCTGGCTTGATAAAGTGCAGGCAACATGGGTACTATCGTTTGGTGCCCTCGGTCTCTTCCTGCTTGCCCGCGTCCTTGGCAGCGGTATCATGAAAGTAGTCAAGGCTGAAGTTGTGCTGACCGTCTGTGCCGTAATGACTGTTCTTGGCGCACTGATGGTAACTCTCAACCTGGGCATTATCTCCAAGATTGGACTCTTCTCATGCTATGCCTTCGAGGCAATCATGTTCCCGACGATTTTTGCAATCACAATAACCGGCTGTGGCCGCGCTACCAAAATAGCCTCTTCGTTCCTCATGATGACCCCTCTGGGAGGTGCAGTGGGAACCCTGCTGATGGGGCTCGTTGCTGACCAAACAACCATGTCAACCTCATTCATTGTCCCCACGCTGGCTTACTGTGCCGTGCTCGTGTACGGATTCATGCTGATGGCCGGTAAATTCTCAAAGAAATAATTCAACCTGAATCTCTCAAACAAAAAGAATTAAAAATGAAACCACAGATATGCTGCATAGGGCACATCACCCTTGACAAAATCATCACTCCCAGCATGGAAGCTTACCTGCCCGGTGGCACTGCTTTCTACTTTGCCCACGCGCTCGCAGGC
This sequence comes from Bacteroidales bacterium, assembly GCA_014800105.1. Classification (GTDB taxonomy): domain Bacteria; phylum Bacteroidota; class Bacteroidia; order Bacteroidales; family Muribaculaceae; genus JAAVFS01. The sequence goes on from JAAVGQ010000045.1 coordinate 766, forward strand.
ATGGACCACAAGGCATTCAAACTCCTCACGTCAGTGGGTCCCGACGAGATGAAACCTGTCGAGGATATTCGTGACAAGGGTATCGAAGTCGAGGTGATTCCCAGCCGCAAGTCAGTTTTCTTTGAGAACAAATACGGTGAAAATCTCAATGACCGCACCCAGCGTGTGCTTGCCAAGGCTGACCCCTTCACTGTGGATAACCTCAAGGATGCCGAGGCTGAAATTTTCCACCTGGGCACTCTTCTTGCTGATGATTTCTCGCTCGACGCTATAAAGCTCCTGTCACAAAAAGGTACCGTATCAGTTGACGCTCAGGGGTACCTGCGTGAAGTGAGAGGCGAGCAGGTCTATGCTATCGACTGGGCCGACAAGGAAGAAGCTCTTAAATACATCGATATCCTTAAGGCTAACGAAAAAGAGATGGAAACACTCACCGGGACCTCTGATCCCGTCGAGGCTGCAAAAATTCTTGCCGGCTGGGGCTGCAAGGAAGTGTTGCTTACTCTCGGTGACCACGGCTCGCTGATTTATGCTGACGGTAACTTCTACGATATTCCCGCCTTCCCCACTCCCAGAGTTGTGGATGCAACCGGATGCGGCGACACTTACATGGCCGGGTACCTCTTCAGGCGTGCCAAGGGTGCTGACTATATCGATGCCGGTAAATTTGCCGCTGCAATGTGTACACTTAAACTGGCCAATACAGGACCTTTCAACGGTACTGAAGAAGATGTAGTTGCAGTTATCAAAGCTCATTCTTAAGATTTTCAACGTAGCCCATGAGGCAATGTTCACACATGTTGAAAGCATGTAACCTGCAAGGTAAATAAGAATATTTACGTGGCTCTGAAATTTTCATTATATTTGTAACATGAAAGTTTTAAGACACATAAAAGATATTCGCCCCATTCTTGCCTGCAGCCGTGGTTGCTTCTACGGTATTATGCTTGTTCTCCTTGCCGGCTGCCTCACGGCCTGCGGCAACGATGATTTATTTACCGTACAGGCTAACATCGATGGCCTCGGAACCCAGAACGTACGTTTCATCTACCGTAACGGTGACCGAGAGCAATCAGGCATGGCAATGGCTCTCGACGGAAAATTCTCTTTCACCGGCGTGTCAAAACAAAATACTATTGTTGATATCTTCACAACCAACCGTATACTCTTAGGCTCGCTCGTGGCTAAGAACGGTGACAATATCGAGCTCACCATGAAGCTCAACGAGCCCGCTACTTTCAGTGCCAGAGGCAACAAGATTTCAGAGGAGCTATCCAATTTCCTCTCGCAAAACAAGGATATTGTAAACAACCTTGAAACGGATAAGATTAATGCCGCCATTGCTGAATATGTGAGTAAAAACCGCAATAATCCCGCCTCAGCTTTCCTGCTGTTCACCCATTTCACTTCAAACATCGATAAACAGCTTGCTGACAGTCTTGTCAAGATTCTCAACGAGGAGCATCTTCCGGCTCGTGACGTGGTGGAAGCGTTCACAGCTTCACTCATCTCCCAGGCCGATACTGTAAAGACACTGACTGAATTCTCATTCTATAACTTGAAGGGAGATTCGCTAACCCAGGTTAAATTTCCCGGCAAAAAAGGAATGATACTCGCGCTCGTGGGCGACAAGACTCCCGGCTCTCCACGCGATTCAGTCACAAAGTTTTTCAATAACCTCAATCGTGACCATGACTTCGAGCTCAACGTGATTGAAATCTCAATTGTGCCTGACACTGCTGAAGCTAAACGAGTGGTAAAGGATTTGGAGCCTAAATACACCCGCGGCTGGGTACCTGCCGGTATTGCCTCACCCTCACTGGAAAACGTGCGCCCGGCTGAAATTCCCTGGTTCATAGTCTCTGATTCCACAGGCAATGTAATTTATACCGGGTCTACATTAGGGAATGCTGTTGAAAAGCTTCCCTTGAAGCGTGGTCCTGTAAAATAACAGCTTAGATATTCAGTTTATTCTACACCCCTTGTTTCTAATTACAAAATTCACTCACCATGCTTGTAAAGGTTTTCGGCGGTGCCCTCCAGGGTATCGATTCAATATTGATAACTATTGAAGTCGTAGTAGACCGTGGCAGCGGATTTATCCTCGTGGGACTGCCTGACACCGCCGTGAAGGAGAGCGGTGACCGCGTGCAGTCAGCCATAAAACAATGTGGTGGAGAATTTCCTCGCAGCCATGTGATAGTCAACATGGCTCCAGCTGATGTAAGAAAAGAGGGTGCATCCTATGACCTCCCCATCGCGATAGGTATACTCGCAGCTGACGGCAAGATACCCACTGAACATCTTCACGAATACATCATCATGGGCGAGCTGTCACTGGACGGCTCGGTAATGCCCATCAAGGGTGCGCTTCCCATGGCAATCATGGCGCGCAAACTGGGTTATAAAGGAATGATTGTTCCACGCGCCAATGTCAGCGAGGCTGCCGTTGTCAATAATCTTGATGTTTATGGAGTTGACAATCTCGTGGAAGTAATCGAGTTCCTGCGGGGGAGTATTAAACTTGAACCCACAGTCATCAATACCCGCGAGGAATTTGCACGCGCTTCGCTTGACGAGACCCTTGATTTCAGTGAGGTGAAAGGTCAGGAGCATGTGAAACGCGCGCTCGAGGTAGCATGTGCCGGCGGTCACAATATTCTAATGGTGGGAACTCCCGGCTCGGGTAAATCCATGATGGCTAAGCGACTCCCATCGATACTTCCACCCCTCACGCTTGCTGAAGCACTCGAGACAACCAAGATTCATTCCGTAGCAGGCAAGCTGTCACGTGGCTCGATGCTCATGACACGCCGACCGTTCCGCTCACCTCATCACACTATCTCCCCTATAGCACTCGTGGGCGGAGGATCCAATCCCATGCCGGGTGAAATATCACTCGCTCATAACGGAATTTTATTTCTCGATGAATTCCCAGAGTTTTCAAGAGGAGTTCTTGAGGTACTCCGACAGCCCCTCGAGGACCGCAGTATCTCCATTTCCCGTGCTAAATATGCTATAGAATATCCTGCCGGCTTCATGCTTGTCGCCTCGATGAACCCATGCCCCTGTGGGTATTATAACCACCCCACCAAGGCTTGCACATGCCAGCCGGGGCAGGTGCAGAAATACCTTAACCGCATCTCAGGTCCCCTTCTTGACCGCATAGACCTCCAGGTGGAAATTTTGCCCGTCCCTTTTGAAAAATTATCATCTTTGAAGCCCGGGGAGTCATCTGAAAAGATACGCGAGCGCGTAATCAAAGCACGCACCATGCAGACTGAACGATATGCTGACGAACCCCATGTTCACTGCAACGCACAGATGGATTCACGCCTGCTGCGCAAATACGCGCAACCTGATAGCGAGGGACTGAAGCGCCTTGAGGAAGTTATGATAAAATACGACATGTCAGCCCGCGCTTATGACCGCATTCTCAAGGTTGCGCGTACCATCGCTGACCTTGATGGCTCGGAAACCGTGTGCACCCCCCACATCTACGAAGCTGTCAACTACCGCAAGCTCGACCGCTCCTCCTGGGGAACCACCACCAGTTTCTAAAGCTCTCCAAGGGGCCACCGCTTCTAAAGATAAATTGTAACTATACGAAATTCATTTAATATCTTTATAATCAAGCGAAATTTTTATTACTAATTAGACTTAGTCTAATGGTATTTTGAGGGAGAGTAGTGGTATTTGAACACTGTTTAAAAGTGTGTTGAAAACTGTTGAAAAGGTTGTAGCAAGTTTTTATTACTTTCTCTTGAATTATTGAGAAAACATCTCATACAACGCCAAATATGTTAACGCAAAATATCTTGACATAAAACTTTATTATCGTTTTAAACACGATTTTACATAGTTATTAAGCCGATATGTGGTAAAAAAATATTAACTTTGCATGTTATAAACATGGTGTTAATAACGACATTATCTACCTTATTTTCAGGTTATTCTTATGTTGATAAACTGTCAGTACCGGCATCATGGATGATAATAACTGATTTTGCAAGAATTTACAGCTAAAGTTATTGCTACAATTAACACCGCTTATTATTCTTCTTTATAAATTGAATTTTTAAAAACTTAGAAATTAAATATAAACAATGGATGTTGATAAGAACCAATCAAAGGAAACTCTCAAGAAAGAAATTGAGAATCTGAAAAAAGAAAGGGGCGCGGTGATTCTCGCTCATTATTATCAGCGTCCCGAGATTCAGGAGATGGCTGACTTCATCGGTGACTCTCTCGCTCTTGCCCGCATCGCTTCGACATTGAAGGAAGATGTCATCGTGATGTGTGGCGTTCACTTCATGGGTGAGACTGCCGCAATCCTGTGTCCTGATAAGATTGTTCTCATCCCTGATGAAAATGCCGGATGCTCGCTGGCTGATTCCTGTGACCCCGTAGAGTTTGAAAAATTCGTGAAAGCTCATCCTGATCACGAGGTGATAAGCTACGTCAATACCTCGGCTGCCGTGAAGGCTCTCACTGATGTTGTAGTGACCTCGTCCAATGCCCGCAAGGTTGTGGATTCATTCCCCCGGGATGCAAAGCTAATCTTTGGTCCTGACCGCAACCTGGGTTCTTACATTAATAGTGTTACCGGCCGAAATATGTTGTTGTGGAACGGGGCGTGTCATGTTCATGAACAGTTCTCGGTTGAAAAGCTTGTGGAACTGAAAAAGCAGCATCCCGCTGCCAAGGTGCTCGCTCACCCTGAATGCAAGAAGGCTCTCATACTTCTTGCTGACGTGGTAGGTTCTACTGCTGCCCTTCTTGACTATGCTGTCAACAGTGAATGCAATGAATTCATCGTGGCTACTGAGAGCGGTATTCTGCACGAGATGCAGCGCAAGTGTCCCGGCAAGACTTTCATACCCCTTCCCCCCAACGATTCTACATGCGCATGCAATGACTGCAGCTATATGAAACTAATCACGCTTGAAAAGCTTCGCGACTGCCTGCGTGACATGAAACCTCAGGTCAAGGTTGATCCTGAATTGGCTGCCAAAGCACGCCGCCCCATCGACCGCATGCTCTCACTCTCATAATATAAAGGAAAATAAAACATTATTTAATATGGAATATAATCATCGTGAAATAGAAAGCCGCTGGCAACAGTACTGGAAAGACAATAATATATATAAAGTGGAGACTGACCCCGCTCGTCCCAAATACTATGTTCTTGACATGTTCCCCTACCCCTCAGGTGCAGGATTGCATGTGGGACACCCCCTGGGCTACATTGCTTCAGATATTTTCTCACGTTACAAGCGCCTGTGTGGTTTCAACGTGCTTCATCCCATGGGTTACGATGCCTACGGTCTCCCCGCTGAACAGTATGCTATCCAGACCGGTCAGCACCCTGAAATCACTACTACAGCTAATATTTCACGTTACCGCAGCCAGCTTGAGAAGATAGGTTTCTCTTACGACTGGAGCCGCGAGATTCGCACNTGTGACCCTGAGTANTATAAGTGGACACAGTGGGCATTCATAAAGATGTTCAACAGCTACTATGATACCAAGGAGAACAAGGCATGCCCCATCTCTTCACTCATAGAGCATTTTGAAAAGGAGGGTACTAAGGGAATCCACGCTTCAGGCAGCAAGGAGCTTAATTTTACCGCTGACGAGTGGAAAGCTATGGATGACCGCCAGAAGAGCGACGTGCTCATGAACTACCGCATCGCTTACCTTGGTAATACTATGGTCAACTGGTGTCCCAAGCTTGGTACCGTGCTTGCCAATGACGAGGTGAGCGAGGGTGTTTCTATACGTGGAGGTTATCCNGTAGAACAGAAGCTGATGTACCAGTGGTGTCTGCGCGTGAGTGCTTATGCNGGCCGCCTGCTTGCTGACCTNGAAAAGCTTGANTGGACTGATTCTATCAAGGAAACCCAGCGCAACTGGATAGGCCGTTCAGAGGGTGCTGAAATGAAGTTCCCCATTGCTGACAGTGACGTTGTTCTCGANATCTTCACTACNCGCGCTGATACTGTATTCGGTGTTACCTTCATGGTACTTGCTCCCGAGAGCAAATATGTTGATATGATTGTTACCCCCGGGCAGCGTCAGGCTGTTGATGAATATATAGAAGTAGTAAAGCGCAAGACTGAGCGCGAGCGCATGATTGACAAGAAAGTGAGCGGCGTGTTCACCGGTGCTTATGCAATCAATCCTCTCACCGGTAAGANAATCCCCGTGTGGGTGAGTGATTACGTTCTCGCCGGCTACGGCACCGGTGCTATCATGGCAGTTCCCGCCCATGATTCACGCGACTATGCCTTNGCCCGTCACTTTGATCTTCCCATTGTTCCCCTCATCGAGGGTGCTGACGTGAGCGAGGAAAGCTTCGATGCCAAGGAAGGCAAGATGATCAACTCAGCTTCAGGTGACCTCAACCTCAACGGCATGGAAGTGAAGGAAGCTATNGCGGCTACTAAGAAATATATCGAGGATAAAGGTATAGGTAAGGTTAAGACCAACTATCGCCTNCGTGATGCAATCTTCAGCCGTCAGCGCTACTGGGGCGAGCCCTTCCCTGTATACTATAAGGACGGAATTCCCTGCATGCTTGACGAGTCACAGCTCCCCCTCCAGCTCCCCGAGGTTGACAAGTACCTCCCCACTGAGACAGGTGAGCCNCCTCTGGGCCGTGCCAAGAACTGGAATACTCCTGAAGGNTATCCTCTTGAACTGAATACCATGCCCGGTTTTGCAGGTTCAAGCGCTTACTACCTNCGCTATATGGATCCTCANAACAACAATGCCCTCGTGAGCCCTGAGGCTGACAACTACTGGCGCAATGTTGATCTCTACGTGGGAGGTACCGAGCATGCTACCGGTCACTTGATTTACAGCCGTTTCTGGAACAAGTTCCTCTATGACCTCGGCATTGTGTGTGAGGACGAGCCCTTCAAGAAACTTATAAACCAGGGTATGATTCAGGGTCGCAGTAACTTTGTTTACCGCGTGAAGGATACCAATACATTTGTTTCTCACGGTCTCAAGGATCAGTATGAGGTTACTCCCATTCACGTTGACGTGAACATCGTGAGCAACGATATTCTTGATCTTGAAGCNTTCAAGGCATGGCGTCCTGACTATGCTGACGCTGAATTCATCCTCGAGGATGGCAAATATGTGTGTGGCTGGGCTGTTGAGAAGATGTCAAAGTCAATGTTCAATGTAGTTAATCCTGANGATATCGTTGAACGTTACGGTGCTGACACTCTNCGTCTTTACGAAATGTTCCTTGGTCCCGTAGAGCAGAGTAAACCCTGGGATACCAACGGTATCGACGGTGTGAGNCGNTTCCTCAAGAAACTCTGGAACCTCTTCTACAAGGGGGACACACTGCTTGTAAATGATAANGAACCCTCACGNGAGGAACTNAAGTCTATNCACAAGCTCATCAAGAAAGTGACAGGTGATATCGAGACATTCTCTTACAATACCTCTATCAGTGCATTCATGGTNTGTGTCAACGAGCTTTCAAAGCTTGACTGCCATTCACGCGTGGTATTGAGCGANCTCGTNGTTCTCCTTGCTCCCTTNGCTCCTCACGTTGCNGANGAANTGTGGCACGTGCTNGGTAATGAAACCACCGTGTGTGACGCTCAGTGGCCCAAGTATAACGAGGAANACCTCAAGGAAGACAACGTAAACTACGCAGTGTCATTCAACGGCAAGGCACGTTTCAATATTCAGGTACCCGCCGGTACACCTGCTCCCGAGGTTCAGGAGGTAGCTCTTTCTCACGAATCAGCAGCCAAGTGGATTGAAGGTAAGACAGTGAAAAAGGTTATCGTGGTGCCTAATAAGATTGTAAACGTAGTGATAGGATAATAAATTGATGAGGAGCACGTTTTATAAGGTAAAAACGCTCTTCATTATGGAAAATAAATACAAGTTGGTCTTTGCTACCAACAATGCACATAAATTGAGCGAATTACGGGCAGTTGTCGGTGATTCGCTCTCTATTCTTTCACTTGCTGATATTGATTGTCACGATGATATTCCCGAGACAGGCTCTACCCTCGAGGAAAACAGCATGATAAAAGCACGCTGGGTCAAGGAAAAATATGGCTACGACTGTATTGCTGATGATACCGGCCTCGAGGTGGAAGCCTTGAACGGCGAGCCGGGTGTGCGCTCAGCCCGCTATGCTCCCGGTGAGGGGCACGATTCGAAAGCCAACATGAAACTTCTTCTCTCTAACATGGAGGGAAAGGAGAACCGAAACGCACGTTTCCGCACGGTAATTACTCTCATAAGCGACACCCTGGGAACTCACACCGTTGAGGGTATCGTGAACGGTACAATTATTACAAAGGAGCAGGGAGAGAGCGGTTTCGGCTATGACCCTATATTCGTACCCGTTGAAGGGGACGGCCTTACGTTTGCCCAGATGACCGGTGATGAAAAGAATGCCATCAGTCACCGTGGCCGTGCCACCCGCGCCCTTCTTGCTCTTTTGGAAAAACTTTGCTAATAATACTCTTAATGAACAAACACATCTCATTTATATTGTGCCTCTTGGTCGCTTGCTTTACATTGCAGGCAGGTGACGGCGTGGGGAGCTGGAAAATCTACTCAGCATTTGATGGAGTGGAGAAAATGGTTGAAACTCCCCGAGTGATTTACTACATCTCGGTGGGACAGCTCTATTCCCTTGACAAGGAGACGGGCGAGACTTATAATTATTCTACCTCCAATCGCCTTTCAGGAAGCGAGGCTACCGGGCTTCACTATGACTACAATAAGAAATATCTCGTAGTTTCATACAGCGATGCCGCTCTTGACTTGATTGACCGCAATGACCGCGTCTATGGAATGCCTGACATCAGGGATGCCGAGCTTGACGTTATTCCCGTGGTGAACGATGTGGCGTTTGATGACAATAGCATCTACGTGGCTACCAACTTCGGCCTCGTTGTTTTTAATGGGGACCGTAAGGAGGTAATCACTTCAGGACGATATGGCCGCAATATTATTAAAGTGTTTATTCAGGGTCCCACATTGTGGCTTGTTGAGGGATATAAATTTCACGCCATTGACAAGACTCGCAATATAACGAAATTCTCTGATTTCAATCAGGAGGTATTCGCTCAAACAGTGAACGAAGTGCATCCCCTCAATGACGAGAAAGTACTTATGATAGTCAATGGCAATGCCCAGTTCAAAATATTCTCACTGGTTCCTGAGAAAAACAAGTCTAAACAATTGTTTTTATACGATGGAAAAGGTTTAAAGAACCTGCACCCCATGGCCGACGGTGGATTCTCTCTCCATGATAAATCAAGTATAATTACAGTCAATACTGCCGGGGAAGTGAAAATTCATTTCCTCAACGGCAGTGACATGGTTACATCGACTCAAAACGGACTGGATGAAGTAAAAAACCTCACAGCTTACGATGGTATCGATGAGATATACATGGGTAGTGCTGAAGGAATATCAGAGTATAGCATTGATGAAGGCGAAATAACTAAACTCATGGGAGGAGTGAAACCCGAGGGACTCACGTTCAGCCGCGTGGGGCGTCTTCACGTGGGTAAATCAGGTAAGATATATGCAACGGAGTATGGTCAGAGCCAGCAGATGGTATCATATTATAATGATGACCACACCCTTTATCATGTCAATGTCATTGAAGGAGATGATATAATTGATGTCACGCCTCGTGAATATACCGTCGATGATAGTAATAACCGTTCATTGACCTATCTACCCTATGGTTTCAAGTCAGGAAACCAGCTTGTGGAAGACCCTAACGACCCTGATGCTTACTACGTTACAAGCATGTGGGACGGTATCTATCACTTTAAGGATGGCAAGCAGCTCCATAAGTATTATTCAAATAACAGCACATTACGCACCGTAGGCAGTAACGGTGGATTGCGTGTCTTCACAATGGACTTTGACCGCCGGGGCAACCTGTGGACAGCTCAGTTCATATTAGGCAACAATGATAATTCACAGCGTCAGTTCCACATGCTCACAGCAGCCGGCGTGAAGGAAGGCGAAACTACTGAGGCTGACTGGAAATATCTCACTACCCTGCGTGAATCTCATCGTGACGGACAAATTCTTGCGCTCAAATCCAAGGATATTCTCCTCTATAAGGATGCATCTTACGGTTCAGGTATCACTGCTATTTTCACCAAGGGAACAGATAATGTTGATGATGACGAGGTTTTTACCTCCACATCGTTGATTGACCAGGATGGACAGAGTTTCACTTATAACTATATCAACCACATGGCTGAGGATCACAATGGCAGGGTGTGGATAGGAACTGACAATGGTGTCATTGAGCTTACCAATCCTGAGAGTATCAACAGCAGTATTTTCAATATCATGCGCATTAAGGTACCTCGCAATGACGGTACTAATTTTGCTGACTATCTCCTCTCAGGTGAAAGCGTCTATAATGTAGCGGTTGATCACTCTGACCGCAAGTGGCTTGCCACGGCAGCCTCGGGTGTATATCTCGTGAGTCCCACGGGTGACAAAATCTTAGAGCGTTTTGACATTACCAATTCACCGTTACCTGTTAATGAAGTAAACGCCGTTGCATGCGGTAATGATAACGGAGTATATTTCGGCACAACACGCGGTCTATATGAGTACCGTAGCGAGTCAGCCCCGGCTGCTGAGGATTTTAATGAAGTCTATGCTTATCCCAATCCTGTGAGACCTGAGTACACCGGGCTTATCTCGATTGTTGGGCTCATGGAAAATTCTCTTGTTAAGATAGCTGACTCAGCCGGTAACGTGTTCCACCAGGCAAGGAGCGAGGGAGGCATGGTAACCTGGGACGGCTGTGACCGTAGCGGCAACCGTGTACCCACAGGTGTTTACTACGTCTTTGCCTCTCATGGCGGTGATGGAGAAAGCTCTCATGGAGCTGTCACCAAGATTATGATTGTAAATTGAGAAGTATTTCTTATATTTGAACAGGAAAATCTCCAACAATACCATTGAAGGGTTTGTTTAAAGAAATATGAAGACAATAAAATATCAGAATGAGCAGGACCGCTGCTATGGCCTCACCGGCATGGCAGTGAGCGTGGTCGTGCTTGACAGGGAAGAATATATGGCGTCAATTGATCTTGATGCTGACGTTGAACACATGCTGGAATTTACCCCGCAGTTTTTCTTTGCAGGTAATCCACGCTTGTCAGCCCGTCTCGCCTGGGGACAGATGCTGGAGCAGTATAAACTTGCCATCAATATACTTGCCGGCAACGTGCTGGCACGTTGCTATGTCCACCGCAAGGAGGAACTTAGCGCTGAGCTCCTCAAGG
>JAAVGQ010000114.1 GCA_014800105.1 Bacteroidales bacterium
TCTTTTCGCAAGTAATGGAATGACATGTTTCTTCATATTAATGGGGATGGTCACCGGTGCAACCATCCCCATCTTCATGTTCAAGAAAATATCTTTCAGGGCTACACGTTAGTAGCACTCTGATCTTTATTTACCGTAACTTTCTGGTTACTGCCGGCAAATAATTTGCTCAAGTATTTCTCCTGAAACCTTTGCAAAAGTTCCCAGAAGTTAGGAACAAACAATGTACCAACGATAGCATTCACAGCCATACCGAACACGACGGCCGTTCCAAGAGCAATACGGCTTTCAGCTCCGGCACCTGTGGCAAATAGCATTGGCATTACACCGAAGACAAATGCTAGTGCTGTCATCATAATCGGTCTGAATCGAACTTCGCCTGCGTTAAGCGCGGCTTCTCTTATAGATTGTCCACTCTTACGGTAATCAGCCGCATACTCGACGATAAGAATAGCATTCTTAGCTGACAGTCCTAACAACAGAATAATACCAATCTGAGTATAGATACTGATACTCTGTGACATAAACCAGCATCCTATAATAGTACCCAATATCGCCGTGGGCATTGAAATTACAACGGCTATAGGATCAGTCCAACTTTCATACTGTGCAGCCAGTACAAGAATTGTAATAACAACGGCAAAGATAAGTACCATCGAGATAGTAGTACCGGCTTGCGTTTCCTGGAAAGCTTCACCAGTCCAAGCGTATGAGAACGAGTTACCTAATGTATCTTTTACAAGCTGCTCCATGAGTGCGATACCTTCTGAGCTACTCACATTATGAGCCGGAGTTGCTGTAATAGAAGCTGTCTGATACATGTTATAACGGCTCACTGATGATTCGCCCATCGAAGGCACAACCGATGCAAATGATGCGAAAGGTACCATAGCTCCATCAGCATTACGTACACTCAATTTCAATATATCATCAATTCGTGCTCGGGACATTGCATCTGCTCCGACTGTTACCTGATAAACACGACCGAAATCGACAAAGTCATTTACATAGCTGCCACCCATAAAGCTTGAAAGGGTAGAGAATACTGATTGCAATGTGAGTCCTTGCATTTTTACCTTATCACGGTCAATCTTGATATTGTACTGGGGAACTTCTCCTTCATAGAGCGATGTTACCTGAGCGAGTCGTTTATCCTGTCGAGCCTTCTCAGTAATTTCCTCGATTGCTTGTTTCATTTCCTTAGGACCTAAGTTATTGATATCAAGCAACTGCATCTGTAAACCTGAAGATAGGCCCAGGCCCGGTATTGCCGGGGGATTAATAGAGAAAATCTCGGCTTCCTGAATAGAAGCAAGCTCACCGTTCATCCTGTTAATGACAGCCTCAGCTGTGTGATCTTTACCTTTTCGTTCATTCCATGGTTTCATTACCACGAAGTAAGATCCAAAGTTACTACCACTTCCTCCTGCAAGGAATGACATGCCGGAAATAGAAATTACATCTTCAATCTCAGGCTGCTGTAATAGAGCATCGGTAACTCGATCCATTACTGTCTCAGTACGTTCGAGTGACGATCCGGTAGGCAGCTGAACTGATGTCATGAAATACCCCATGTCTTCCTCAGGAATATAGGAAGTAGGCCATTTTGTAAATCCCCAGAATGCAAGGAAACAGAGCACGAAATAAATACCAATTGCGACGACCGGACGCTTAAGGAACTTACCAACAACGCTGGTGTAAATTTTCACAGTCTTGGCCCAACCTGCATTAAACCATTTGTAAACAAAGAATTTAGACGGCTTCCGTGGTTTAAGGAACAATGCACACATTGCGGGAGTAAAGGTGAGTGCATTAAACCCTGAAAATGCTGTTGAGACAGCAATTGTCAGTGCAAACTGTTTGTATAGCTCCCCGGTAATACCACTGATAAATGCTGTGGGGATGAATACTGAGAGTAACACGAGGACTTCTCCAATTACAGGACCCTGTAATTCTACCATGGCTTTCTCGGCAGCTTGTCGAGGCGTCATTTTTCCTTCATCCACTATGCGGGCACAATCCTCCACCACGACTATCGCATCATCGACCACAATGGCTATCGCCAAAACGAGACCGAACAGTGTGAGCGTATTAATCGTAAAACCAAGAAGCTTCATTACGGCAAAAGTAGCTATCAATGAAACCGGGATAGTCAACATGGGGATAATAACCGCTCGCCAGCTCTGCAGGAATATAAGTATGATTACCATCACAATGAGCGTTGTCTCAACGAACGTAATCAACACCTCGTCAATTGATGAAGATACGAATGTGGTGGTATCCATTAGAACATTAGCATGAACACCCTCCGGGAAATACGGTTCAAGGTCAGCAATCTTGGCTTTCACACGCGATGCAACGTCAAGTGCATTGGCTCCCGGTGTCTGATATATTGCTAATAGCCCCGCCTCATGCCCTGAGACTTTAGAGCTTGCAGTGTAACTGCTACTTCCCAAATCTACTGTTGCAACGTCGCTGAGTCGCAACATACCGTTACCGTCAGTCTTGATTACAATGTTGGCAAATTCCTCAGGGGTAATCAATCGACCTTGTGATACCAGGGTGTACTGGAATGCTTCGTTCGTATTCTCAGGCGGAGCGCCCACATTACCGGCTGAAACCTCCATGTTCTGAGAGCGTATTGCAGAAATAACATCGTCAGGAGTAATACCTCTCACGCGCATCATCTCAGGATTCAGCCATATTCTCATACTGTATTCACCTGAACCAAATGCATTGACTCCACCCACGCCATCAAGACGAGCAAGNTCATCAACGATATTAAGTTTTGCATAGTTTGTAAGATACAACGCATCGTAAGGATGNGCCTTATCACCCTCAAGCGAGATGAACATAATTATATTGGTTGCCTCGCTTGTAACAGTNACACCCTGTTCAGTAACAGCTGTTGGTAATGACGACTCGGCTGCTGAAACACGGTTCTGTACTTTTACGGCTGCCATGTCAAGGTCAGTTCCGTTCTGGAATGTTACGGTAAGATTATAGGAACCATCTGAGTTTGAATTAGAACTCATATACATCATGCCGTCCACTCCGTTAACCTGTTGCTCAATGGGAACTCCCACGGTTTTGGCAACAGTTTCAGCGTCGGCACCGGGGTACATTGCTGAAACCTGCACGGTGGGCGGAGTTATATCAGGATATTGTGCTACCGGTAATGATTCCACAGTTACCAATCCCACGATAATCATGAGTATCGCAAGGACTGTAGCAAATATCGGTCTGTCAATGAAAAATCTCGAAAACATGGCTATAAAATTTACTTAATAACTTGTGGATCGACTTCCATTCCTGAGCGCACTTTAAGTAACGCCTTGGTCACATAGCGGGTTTTGGGTGAGATACCATCAACAACCACGCGCATAGAGTCATTAACAATCTCGCCAACCTTAATCGAAGTGTATTCAACACGGTTAGAATCATTGACCGTATAGAGGTATTTTCCTAACTGATCAGTACCAATTGAAGCATCTTTCACTAATATTGCATCAGGGTCAGAAGCAACGGGCAGATTAACAAGAGCATACATACCAGCTTTAAGCTTGTTATTCTCATTGTTAATATTAACTTTCATGTTAATAGTTCCTGTACCGGTAATTACGTTAGGCGCAACGTAAGCCAGTTCTCCATAGAACGGTTCTTTAATTGAGTCACCAAACTGTACGGGTATTGATTTATACAATTCAGGATTGTTTTTCATATTCTCAACAATTGCCATGAACTGGTTATCGTCAACAGCAAAATGAGCGTTCACAATATTATCGTCATAGACGGTTGTCATAGTGAATGGAGACCCGGCACCACCTATGTAGTCACCTATGGTTACGGGAGGAGCGGCTGCGATACCGTCAATAGGGGATTGAATCGTGCAATAGCTAAGGGTGGTACGGGCAGTCTGCACGGCTGCACGGGCACTTTCAATAGCTGCTTTGCTTTGATTCATCGCACTTTCAGCCTGGAGAACATCCATCTGTGACACTGCGTCGCTCAGCAACGCTTTCTTCATTGCCTCATAATGCTTTTCTGCATACGCATTTGAAGCGATAGCTGTCTGCAACTGGGCCTCAGCTTGCTGGAGCTGATCTCGATACTGGGTATCTTCGATTTTGAATAAAACCTGACCTTTCTTAACGGGACCGCCGTCATCAAAATACTTTCCTGTAAGATATCCATTTACACGGGCCACAACAGCAATGCTGGTATTAGCTGTAAGATAGCCTGGATAAGACTTATGTATTGTCACGGAATCAACTTCCGGGTAAGCTACGTCCACAATCTCAGGACGTGACTCTCTTGACAGGCTTTCACTTGAATTATTTTTACAAGAACCCAAGCCCACTATTGCAAAGCCGGCAAGAATCAAGGGCAGATAGTTGTTTTTCATATTTATCAGGTATTTATTTCAGAACAGAGTTATTTATCAATTATTAGAAAATCACATCCAGCTTCCACCGAGTGCCTCATAGAGTTTAATTATATCCATGAGTGCATCTCCTTGTGCTACGATGAGGGTATTTTGGTTGGAAAGAACGCTCATAAGAGCATCAACCACATTTGAAAACTGCGTCAAGCCGCTCTTATAGAGGTCAAGCGAGAGAGACATTGATTTGTTAGATTGCTCCAGAACTTCATTAACAGCATCAATGTGAAGTAATGTAGATTTGTAAGCTGACATTGAATTATCAACATCCTGTACAGCTGTCATGACTGTAAAGTTATAATCATCAATACCCATCTGAAGCTGTTCACGGGCTATAGCTACATTATTATTTCGTTGTAAACCATCGAAAAGTGTCCAGCTCAATGTAGGAGCAATACTATAGGTTAACGATTGCTTATCAAAAAGATCACCGGCTTTATGAGCCGCCGTACCCACTGATCCATTTATCGTGAGGGTGGGGAGGAAGTCCTTTTTAGCAATGCCCAAAGCCGTAGCATAAGCTTTTAGTTGATTTTCTGAAGCTACAATATCAGGCCGGCGACGTAAAAGATCGGCCGGAATTCCAGCCGGAACCAAGAAGTGACAGTCAGGAAGCAGTGTATAATTTTCGAGAGAGGAACGTATTTCGTCAGGATAAACACCAATCAAGGTTGCAATAGCATTTATCATTGTTCTTATACCGTTCTCAAGATTTGGGATTGAGGCTAATGTGGAATAGTAGACCTCGCGTGCCTGAGACACATCGAGCATGTCAGCAAGTCCGCAATCATGGCGAGCCTCAACAAGTTTCACTACTTTCAGCTGGCGACTTATGTGGTCCAGTGCTACTTCACGCTGTGCCTGCCACACTCTGAGCTGAATATAATTTGTTGCTATATTAGCTGAGAGGGCGAGCATAGCGCCATCATAATCAGCCTTGCTTGCCTTGTAAAGTGATTCGCTTTGTTTCACCTGAGAGGTAATCTTACCAAACAGATCAACCTCCCAGCTCATGTTTAAGCCTAAGTTCCAGTTTGAACCCACGGTTGCATTTCCGGGAACATCCCCGTTCATTCCCGAGTTACGGGCTTGGCTCCAGCCGGCACCAAGAGATAACGAAGGAGAGTAGGCTGCGTTAGCATTCCTCACATTATAATGGGCAATCTTTATACGACGCGCTGCGATATCAAGGTTATAATTGTTATCGATTCCTCTTTCTATTAAAGAATCCAACAATGAATCATTAAAGGATTCCCACCATTTGGCTGAAGGTTCAGCAGCGGGATAGTTGATACCATAATCTCCCCATTGTTCCGGAATGGGCTGCAATAAATTATCCTTATCCTGTGCTGAGATAACAGGGGAAAATGTTACGAGCAGCGCTAAGCCTGCAAGTGAAGTTGAAACGGTTCTTATGATAGCCATAAAACGGTGTGTTTTTAAAGTACTTGAATTTTGGTAGACTCTTGTACATTATTAACACACTAAACCGTCTTATCGTTCAATATTATAATTTTTTTGTTGCACTTTTTCCCGAGAATATAATTGATCAAAGATTAATCAACCCATCGGGTATATTCATCTCAATTGTTTTATTCTCAGTATCTATTGATTCAATAAATTCTTCAGCTACAGGTATGAGTATCTGTTTTCCGTCATCCGTGCGAATGATGAACAGGATGTTTGCGGTATTGTCATCAATATCAGTAATCGTTCCAGCTACATCACTGTCAGTGATAATAACCTTAAAACCGATTAAATCCTCAGCGTAGAATCCGTCCTCATCCTCTTCCTTTTCAGGAAGTTCACTCTTGAGAGCATAGACCGTCTTGTTGACAAAAGCAGAAGCTTCATATTCAGTATTTACCCCATCTATAAAAACGAGATAGCTGTCAACACCACGGTTGCGTACTGATTTGAAAAAAAAGGGAACATTAATCCCGTCAATATCCATAATTACACACGAGAGTTCATCAGGAGAAATCTCCATGTTGAGTGATAGATTGATTTCTCCGTTAATACCGTGTGGCTTACCGAACTGTCCGATGGGTTCTATTTCAGAGGGAAGTATCATTTTTTCTTCTTTTTCTTACCGTTGACTTGGGGTGGTTCCTGAAATTGATGCAGATGCTGGTCAGTCGTGCTTAAGGCAATCTTGCCATCTGACATTTCGTAAAGATCCTTAAAAATCTTTTCGTCATCTACACCATCTTTATTTACTGCAAGCATGAGTTTCTTCATGGGATTGGCAATATAAAGTACAAGGGCGTCTTTTTCGTCAGAGGGCTCCATATCAGCAGCTTTTTTTATCATCAGGGGCAACATGCGCCCGTAGTGACGATATCTCACATTTCCTTGCTCGCGGTCAACCGGCTCAGGTTTTGTCGCAAGCACCTCAGCCGATATTACCTCACAAGGGAAATCGACGTCAAGTTTAAAATCAGACATAATCATCAGGTGATCCCACAATTTACGATTATTGGTCTCGGGATCACGTAATTCAGGAAAGAGATTACCCATTGATTTAACAATAGAACGCGCACAGTGGGAACGCTCATCACGGTCCTCGATTGAGAGGCAGTGGTCAACCATGCTCTGAATATTACGTCCATATTCAGGGAGAATCAGTTTCTTTAATTGAGTATTGTAAGTCAACATCGATTTCAATTTTTTGGTATGCAAATTTACTCAAACATTCTTGTTTTAACAATGTTTTACGTGATTTTCTTAAAGAACGCATTATATATTTAGTGTGATTACTTTGAAA
This sequence comes from Bacteroidales bacterium, assembly GCA_014800105.1. Taxonomy (GTDB): domain Bacteria; phylum Bacteroidota; class Bacteroidia; order Bacteroidales; family Muribaculaceae; genus JAAVFS01. The sequence continues at coordinate 7,209 of JAAVGQ010000114.1, forward strand.
TCTTTTTTGATTTTAATTGGTAACAAGTAATAAGTTTTTGTACCTTTGTATCCCGTTATGAAACAAGGATTCGATAATAACAAGTACTTAAAAATCCAGTCTGAGCACATTAAAGAACGTATCGCTCAGTTTGGTAATAAGTTATACTTAGAATTAGGTGGCAAGCTCTTTGATGATCATCATGCGAGTAGAGTTTTACCCGGTTTCCAACCTGACAGCAAGTTACGCATGTTGTCTCAGTTGTCTGACCACGCTGAGATTGTCATTGTAATCAGCGCCAAGGACATTGAGAAGAACAAAGTGCGTAATGATCTCGGAATTACCTATGACGAGGATGTACTGAGACTTCGCCGGGAGTTTGAAAACAGAGGCTTCCTCGTAAGTTCAGTCGTCATTACCCATTATAACGGACAAAGCAGCGCCGACGCATTCCGCAAGAAACTGGATAGAATGGGTATCAAGACCTATTGCCATTATACAATTGATGGTTATCCTACCAATGTTGATTTAATTGATTCAGACGAAGGCTTCGGTCGTAACGACTATGTTGAAACTTCACGTCCACTTGTTATTGTAACAGCACCGGGACCCGGTAGCGGTAAGATGGCAGTGTGCCTGAGCCAGCTCTACAATGAACATAAGCGTGGAATAGAGGCCGGATATGCTAAGTTTGAAACCTTCCCGGTGTGGAGTCTTCCGTTGAAGCATCCTGTTAATATCGCATACGAAGCAGCTACAGCTGATCTGAACGATATCAACATGATTGACCCTTTCCACCTTGAAGCTTACGGCAAAACAGCAATAAACTATAACCGTGACATTGAGATTTTCCCGGTATTGAACAGCCTCTTTGAAGGTATCTATGGCGAGAATCCTTACAAGTCACCCACTGATATGGGCGTTAACATGGTTGGTTTCTGCATCAACGATGATGAAGTGTGCTGCGAAGCCTCTCGCCAGGAGATTATCCGTCGCTATTACACTGCCCTCAACCACATGGCCAAGGGTGATGGGAACGAAGCCGAGGTTAACAAAATATCTTTGCTTTTCAAACAAGCAAAGATTGACCCTTCTTATCGCAAGCCATCAGTGGCCGCTAAGGAGCGTGCTGAAAAGAGTGGGGTACCATGCTCAGCTATCGAATTGGCTGACGGAACAATTATCACCGCCGAGACAAGTGCGCTACTGGGTCCCAGTGCAGCACTTCTTCTTAACGCCTTAAAGCATCTCGCCGGTATTGATCACAGCATCAAGCTTATCCCGCAAGAGCTTATTGAGCCAATTCAGTTCACAAAGATCAACTATCTTTCAAGCCATAATCCTCGACTGCACACTGATGAAGTGCTTATCGCACTTTCCGTACTCAGCCGTCATGACGATAATTGCAAGAAGGCATTAGCTCAACTTCCTGAACTTGAAGGTTGTCAGGCTCACTGCACTGTAATGCTCGGAGAAATCGACCACAAAATCTTCAAGAAACTTGGCGTAGGGCTCACTTGCGATCCCGCACGTAAAAATTGAACCTCATAACACTATTATACTTTAATTACTACCGTCCTTATTTCTATAAGGAAGAGGGTGTAAGAAGCAAAAAACTTCTCACACC
>JAAVGQ010000046.1 GCA_014800105.1 Bacteroidales bacterium
GTCACCGTCTCTGTCTTTCTAATTTAACAATTCAAAGTTAATTGTTAATTCTAAATTTCACTACAAAGATAAAAGTTTCACAGATTAAGTCTCTTCGAGACTTAATTTCAGCTTAGGCGATATTAACGTCGTAGACGTTAAATTTAGGAAGCCTCAGCTTACAGCCGACGGCGACCGACAGGTCGGCAAGGCATAGCTGAGGATAAGAACAGCCTCACCCTCCAGTGTCTCCGACACTGAACGTAGCAGTCAAAATATATGTGGGGGAAAGTGTCCTGTCCGAGACCCCCTCCCCGCTTAGCGTGGACACTGTCCGGGGAAAAGGGCACCCGGGTTCCGGACGGACAGTACAAAGCTAGCCCACTAATGATGAAATCGTATTTTCTCTATTAAGATTTTGAGATTTTTGTTGCGTATATCTAAATTTTATATTAATTTCACCGCCGTTAAGAAACAAAACCACCAAAATGATTAATTTAAATTCATTACAGACCCGTTGGTGGCGCCGCCAGTCCTTTGCATCGGTGGCGCGGGAACTCCGCGCATGATAGTGCCCGGAAGATTTCTTAATCACTGATTTGAATTTCTTAAATACAGCACAATATCACGGAACCACCGATGCTAAAACGGCTACGGTGGTTCTTTTTTTATCTGACAAAATTTATGAGCAACATGAAACACGATTTACCCGTTGATGACAAGGGTTACTACGGTCGCTTTGGAGGTGCTTACATCCCTGAAATCCTGCATCGTAATGTAGAGGCCCTCACTGAAGCCTACCACAAATACATTGATGATCCTGAGTTTAATGCTGAGTTTGACCGCCTGATGCGTGACTACGTGGGGCGACCCAGCCCCCTGTACCGCGCTGACCGCCTCAGCGATATCTACGGCACCAATATCTACCTCAAGCGCGAGGACCTCAATCACACCGGCGCTCACAAGATTAACAACGCGATAGGTTCAGCCCTCCTCGCCAAGCGCATGGGCAAGACAAGCATTATCGCCGAGACCGGTGCCGGGCAGCACGGCGTGGCAACCGCAACCGTATGCGCCCTGATGGGGCTCGACTGCATCGTCTACATGGGTGCCACTGACGTAGCCCGCCAGCAACCCAACGTTGAACGCATGAAAATGCTCGGTGCCAAGGTCGAGGCGGTTCACAGCGGCAACAAGACACTCAAGGACGCTACCAACGAGGCTATACGCCACTGGTGCAGTCACCCTGACAGTTTCTACATCATCGGCAGCACCGTGGGACCACACCCTTATCCTGAGATGGTTGCCCGCTTCCAGTCAGTCATAAGCAAGGAGATGCGCGAGCAGCTCAAGAGCCACACGGGCAACGAATTACCTGACGCCGTAATTGCCTGCATAGGGGGCGGAAGTAACGCAGCCGGCGCTTTCTACCATTTCATTAACGAGCCCTCAGTGAGACTTATAGCAGCTGAAGCAGCCGGGCTCGGTGTCGACAGNGGCGAGACNGCAGCCACCATCAGCGTGGGCACCGANGGNATTATTCACGGNTCNCGCACGCTNGTGATGCAGACTGAGGATGGCCAGATTGTGGAGCCCTACTCTATCTCAGCTGGCCTTGACTATCCCGGCATCGGGCCCCTCCACGCTTACCTTGCCTCAACGGGCCGCGAGGAAGTCTTCCCGGTGACTGACGCNGAAGCTCTCAGCGCCGCAATGAAGCTCACGCGCACCGAGGGTATCATTCCCGCGCTCGAATCATCTCACGCCCTCGCCATTCTTGATAAGGTGAAGTTTGGTCCTGAGAACACCGTCGTGGTNAACGTTTCAGGCCGCGGTGACAAGGACATGGCCACNTACATGAAATACATGCAGCAAGGCATTTAATCCCGCCTTCATCAATTGCTTAACGACTTATGAAAAAGATTATCCAATATCGATATACCGCCCCGGCTGACCTTGAGACTCCCGTGGGGCTCTACCTGAAGATTCGCGACCTCTACCCGCAGTCAGCANTNCTGGAAAGTAGTGACTACCACACGTCCCAGAACTCAGTCTCTCTCGTGGGCGTTGAACCCATAGGCGGCTTCAAGGTGTCAAACGAACAGGTNGTTCTCTCCTATCCCGGGGAACACGACATTGTCATCGACATTAAGGACGGNGTNGACGTAATCACGGAACTACGTAAGTACATCGAGTCATTCGAGATTATCGGGGCCGACAGCCAGCTCACTGACGGGCTCCTCGGCTACACCGCCTACGATGCCGTGAGATACTTCGAGGCGGTCGACATACAGCCCCGCGAGGATAAATTCAGGAATATTCCTGACATCTGGTACCTCCTCTACCGTTTCATCATCCAGGTGAANCACTACCACAACGAGATGACCATCATCGAGAACTGCCCTGAAGGCGANGAAAGCCACATGGACACTCTCATAGCCGTCCTGCAGAATAATAATGTAGCGCAGTATCCTTTCCGGGCCCACGATGACGAGGAATCATCGATGACTGATGACGATTTTATCGATATCGTGGAGAAATGCGTTCAGCACGCCAAGCGCGGCGACGTATTCCAGATTGTTCCCTCGCGCCGTTTCTCGCGTGGATTCAGCGGTGACGAGTTCAATGTGTATCGGGCGCTGAGGCGTATCAACCCCTCGCCCTATCTGTTCTACTTTGACCTGGGAGGATTCAGGATTTTCGGTTCTTCTCCTGAAACTCACCTGCGCGTCACCGGCAACAACGCTTACATTGACCCCATAGCCGGAACATTCCGACGCACGGGCGATGANGAGCGTGACCGCGAACTGGCTGATGCCCTGCTCGCTGACGAGAAGGAGAATGCCGAGCACATCATGCTCGTTGACCTCGCGCGCAACGACCTGAGCCGTAGCGGTGGCCGCGTTGAAATCGACTTTCTCAAGCAAATTCAGTTCTACTCTCACGTCATCCACATGGTTTCGCGNGTNAAAGCTACCCTCCCTGAGGGATGCGACCGCTACCGTCTGTTTGGTGANACCTTCCCCGCCGGCACCCTCAGCGGCGCGCCCAAAGTCAGGGCAATGCAGATTATCAACGAGCTGGAACCCCACAGCCGGGTAATCTACGGCGGCTGCATAGGTTACCTCGGCTTCAACGGCGATATCAACCAGGCTATCACCATCAGGAGCTTCCTGAGCACGGGCAACCGCCTTTATTCCCAGGCCGGCGCAGGAATCGTGGCACGTTCCAACCCCAGGAGCGAGCTNCAGGAAACCCGCAACAAACTCGCCGCCCTGTCAAGAGCTCTCAACCCCTCACAGCACAACTAAAATCCCTCAATCATGAAACTTCTGATATTCGATAACTACGATTCATTCACTCACAACATAGCCCATGCCGTGAGGGAACTCGGCGTGGAACCTGACGTGATACGAAACGACCGCATCACCCTCGAGGAGATTGACGCCTACGATAAGATTATCATCTCTCCCGGCCCCGGAATTCCCTCTGAAGCAGGAATACTGCCTGAACTACTGAAAGAATATGCCGGTAAGAAACCTATACTGGGTGTGTGCCTCGGTCACCAGGCCATCGGTGAACGATACGGCGCCCGCCTGCGCAATCTCGACCGGGTTTATCACGGCATCAAAACCCCGGCTAAAATTGTAGTCAAGGACTACATCTTTGAAAATCTCCCCGACGAAATCCAGGTGGGACGTTACCACTCGTGGGTTGTTGACAAAGAGGGATTGCCTGATGATCTCGAAATCACTGCCGTTAGCCCTGACGGCGAAATCATGGCGATGAGACACCGCGAGCATGACGTGAGAGGCGTTCAGTTCCACCCTGAATCAATCCTCACACCCATGGGACTCACTATCATTAAAAACTGGTTAGAACGATGAAACAACTGTTATATAAAATGTTTGAGCACAAGAATCTCACCCGCGAGGAAGCCCGNGAAGTTCTGCTCAATATTGCCGACNCAAAATACAATGACGCCCAGCTCGCCGCCTTCATGACGGTTTTCCTCATGAGGTCAATCACCCTCGATGAGCTCACCGGCTTCCGCGATGCCCTCCTGGAACGTCGCCGCCCCGTAAACCTCGGGTGTGACAATGCAATCGATATCGTAGGAACCGGCGGTGACGGCAAGAACACATTCAACATCTCCACGGCCACCTGCTTTGTAGTCGCCGGCAGCGGCCGCAAGGTAGTGAAGCACGGTAACTATGGTGCGAGCTCAGTCTCGGGAGCATCTAACCTTCTTGAACAGCATGGCGTGAAGTTCACGGCTGATGAAGACCGCCTGCGCCGCTCGCTCGAGGAATGTGGCGTAGCGTTCCTGCACGCCCCCCTTTTCAGCCCCGCCTTGAAAACCGTAGCACCCGTGAGAAAAGCATTAGGTGTACGCAACTTCTTCAATATGCTGGGACCGCTCGTGAATCCCACCCTGCCACGCTACCAGCTCTTAGGTGTGTATAATCTCAAGCTCATGAGGCTCTATAACTATCTCACGGCGCGGGAGGGCATCAACTGCACGGTCGTTCACTCGCTCGACGGCTATGATGAAATCTCGCTCACCTCTCCCCTGAAAATTGCTACAGCCAACGGCGAGAAACTCCTCACGCCTGCCGACATGGGCTTTGAGACCGTTAGCCCCGAGGAACTTTCGGGCGGCGACACGGTAGAATCAGCTGCAGTGATATTCGATAACGTCCTCAGCGGTCGTGGCACCCGCGCCCAGACTGATTGCGTGATTGCCAACGCAGCCGTGGCACTGCAGACTCTGGAGCCAAACCTCAGCCTCGAGGATGCCATCGAAACTGCCCGTGAAACAATAGTATCAGGCCGAGCGATGGAGGCATTCAGGAAATTCTGCTCACTTAACAGCTAAACTCGCCGTCATGAACATACTGCATAAAATCGTAGAAACCAAGCGCGCCGAGGTCGCTGCCGCCAAGAAGGTTATCTCACCCGCAATCATGGCTGAGCTTGCCGCCGCCGTTACAAGACCCACGGCATCTCTCGCCAAGTCAATAATGGAGAAGGAGACCGGAATAATCTCGGAATTCAAACGCCGCTCACCCTCCAAGGGCGAAATCAGACCGATGGCTCAGGTAACTGACATCATCCCGGGCTACAGCGCGGCAGGAGCAGCCGGCATCTCGGTCCTCACTGATACACCTTACTTCGGCGGTGCACTAACTGATTTGGCAACAGCACGGTCACTGACCTGCACCCCGCTCCTGCGCAAGGAATTTATCATTGACGACTACCAGATTATGGAAGCCCGCGTGGCAGGTGCCGACGCAATATTGCTGATTGCAGCCATCCTCAATGACGAGGAAATAGCTAAGTTTATCGCGACTGCACATTCGCTTGGACTTGAAGTACTTTTTGAAACTCACAACGAGGAAGAAGCTGCCCGTATTCCTCACGGTGTTGACCTCGTGGGAGTAAATTCGCGGAACCTGAACAGCTTCGAGACCTCGCTTGACGTTGCCAGGCGCATGATTGACAAGCTCCCTGCTAATGCAGTAAAAATCGCCGAGAGCGGTATCCACTCGCCCGGAGATATTGCAATGCTGAAAGGTGCAGGATTTGACGGCTTCCTGATAGGCGAAGCGTTCATGTCAACGCCCTCCCCTGCCGAAACATTAAAAACATATCTGAAATGATGAAGAACATGGAAAAGCCTCGTCACAGTGACATGGCAATCAAAATATGCGGGATGAAAGACCCCGACAATATCAAGGCAGTCTCGCTTCTCACCCCCATGCTCATGGGATTCATTTTCTATGACAAGACTCCCCGCAACGCCGCCGGTCTCGACGCTGACATTATCAAATCGTTACCTGAATACGTGCGCCCGGTAGCCGTGTTCGTGAACGCCTCCCGTGACTTTATCCGGGAAAACATTGCAAAATACGGGTTCAAAATCATCCAGCTCCATGGCAACGAAACACCAGATGAATGCCGCTACTGGAAAGATCATGGTGTAACCGTATTCAAGGCAATTCCCGTGGGAAACAGAGAGGACATAGCGCGTACCGTTACATATGAAGGCTCAGTCGACGCGTTCCTTTTTGACACCCGCTCCGAGAAAGCAGGCGGCTCAGGCAAGCATTTTGACTGGACACTGCTTGATGAATATACCGGCAACACGCCTTACCTCCTCAGCGGCGGCATCAGCCCCGACGATGTTGATGACATCATCGCAGCCATGAGACCGGGCATGGCAGGCATTGATATCAACAGCCGCTTTGAAATCGCCCCCGGCATGAAAGACCCGAGATTATTAACCCACTTTATTTTATCTCTTAGACGCTATAACGAAGATGAACAGATTGCAAAACCTTTTTGGGAAAAAGCCTGAAGGCTTACTGTCAGTATATTTCACCGCCGGCTATCCTGCTCTCGATTCCACCGGTGAAATTATAAAAACACTTGCCGCTAACGGTGTTGACCTCATCGAAGTGGGCGTTCCGTTCTCTGACCCAATGGCTGACGGACCTGTTATTCAGGAAAGCTCCTCAGTAGCCCTCAAAAACGGAATGACCCTGCCGTTGCTATTCGATCAGGTAGAGGACGCACGCAAGGATTGCCCAGACATTCCCCTCATCCTCATGGGCTACCTCAACCCCATGATGCAGTATGGAATCGAAAAACTGTTTGAACACTGCAAAAAGGCCGGAATCGACGCACTCATCGTCCCCGACCTGCCATTTGACGAATACTGCAAAACTTTCAAACCACTCTGCGATAAATACGACCTACCGCTGATCATGCTCATCACGCCCGAAACATCCCCTGAAAGAATCCACCTCATTGATGACCATTGCGACGGATTCATCTACATGGTGTCAGCCGCCGGAACAACCGGAACCCGCGACTCATTCGGCCCTGAAATGATTGAATACTTCGAGCGGGTTAACGGGATGCAGCTCAAGCATCCCCGACTCATAGGTTTCGGTATCTCGAATCCCACTACTCTGAAACAGGCCCAGGACAATTCAGCCGGAGCAATAATCGGCTCGCTCTTCATCAAATGCCTGAAAACCGAGCCTGACATCAACTCGGCTGTCAACCGCCTCCTCACCACCCTGAACCATCGCCCCTAATCCCCATTCACTTGCAAATACTTAAAAGGAGCCATGGCATCACTGCTATAGCTCCTTCATTTCATACTTTTTAGGGTATGAGCTTGTGGTATAATATACTTTCCACATCAGAGTTCTCCAACTCTTTTATTCGACAGGTAGTATTAGATTTCTCTAAGATAAATAGTGCCATATATTCAATTTGTAATGAAGCTTAATATCCGACAAAATTACATCCTCCACATTAAAATTAGCATTAATAAATGCTTAAGTGATAGGACTGAAATAAAAGGGAGCCATGGCATCACTGTCACGACTTCCCTCCCTTTACTAATGAGACTATAAAAAGCATTAATACCCCTAATTCCGGGTTAATAACATTATATACTCTTGCCTTTCATAATCCATAAAGTATAATTAATCTAAATCACACAAAGATACATAAAGTGCACGTTTATAAGCCTTTAAACATATTGTAATATTGACACATTTTGGTAGCATCTTTTGCATCAATTTAGAATGGACTATAGATATTAAAAATCCCCGCATCTGGCTCGCAAATGCAGGGATTAAAAATCGGGTAATACTAATTAGCTAAGCCAGGCTTAGATATTAGTTCAATTAGTTCTGACCCTGAACAGTGAAGGGTATTTCACATTCAATAACTGAGAGATCAGCAAATGTTACAGTAGCCTTAACTGTGAGGTTATAAGAAGGTACGAGAACAGCACCCTGGTTGTTGTAAGTTACGACACCGGTAGCCTCGTCAATCTCAAATGTTGATGTGCTATCAAGGTTGCCCTTGAAGGTCTTGTATGCAGCGTTTTCTACGAATGTAAACTTAACTGTGGGCTCAGCAACTTTGTAAGTATCAGTTGCAAGAGATGAAAGGACGAGAGCCTCAGCCTTATCATCCCATGTGTAGATAGCTTTACTGTTAGCATCAATTACATTAACCTGAGCAGCAGTTTCTACTGTTACTTCACCGATTTCATTACCGTTCAGGATAACAGTTGAAGAAGAACCGGCCTTGAAGGGGTTATTGAAACGGATAGTGAAATCAGATGTCCACTTCTCAGTGTTAACATGGGTTACAGTGTACTGCATGAATGCATCCTTGTAAAGAGCTGCAAGGGGTGCAGTCAGCTCGATTGTGCCATCAGTATTTTCAGCGTTGGTAGCATAGCTTACACCAGTCTGAGCGGGAGTCTTAGTAGCAAGAGCGAAATCAATCGCAGTTACATTCTTATGATTCTTAGCTTCAGTTGCGTATGCAAAGATATTCTTGCCATCAATCATCTGGAATGCCTCAGAAATATTCATTTCAAGTGCCCAGGCATCATCTACAAGCTTACCCTTAGTAACTATAAGACCGAGAGTAGGGTTGTAGAAGTTGGGGTTAAATGTGTAGGGCTGACAGTCGGAGAGAACGTAGAACTTCTGAGTGATAGTGAAATCGGGGTTCACCTTGGGATTTTTTGAAGGTATCTTGATAGTTACAATATACTCAGCACCCTTACCGTCAACATTCTTGTAAGTGAGATCAGTCTTAACCTGGTTGTTAACCTGGAAGAGAATGTTCGCAGTCTCAGTATTCTCTGAACCGAATGTAGTTGTACAAGTAATACCACCGTTAGAAAGAACATAAGGAGTATTAACGTCAGTTGCGGCACCCTTAGCAAGTTCTACAGTCTTTCCAGTCTTGTCAGTAGTAGTAATAGTTACAGTGTACTCACTATCAGCAGTACCATAATTCTGCCAGAATGTATTAGAAGTGAGTCCTGCCACACCATAAATATCATTGTTAACATTCTGCCAAGTCATGTTACCTACGAGAGTGTTGGTAGCAGCGAGGTTGTGGTAAGTGAAACTCTTATCAGTGAGCTTGATATCAGCAGGCTTCATATCAGGAGCATCAGGAGCGGGAGCATCCTTAACAATGTCAATCTTAATATAAGCCGAAGCCACCATGCGGCTTGCACCAGCATTATCAGTGAGATAAGCATCTACACGAACAACAGGAGTACGTCCAATAGCGGGAGTCGTGCCGTTAGTAAGATTCTTTTCATTAACTTTAAGGATTGTACCATCAAGCTGAACGAACCACTGCTGGTTAGTCTGGTTACCTTGGACTGAAGATTCTTCTCCATTGTAAGTAGCAGGCAGAGAGAACTTGTAGCTCATACCATAGAAACCAAGCTGAGTGAGGTTCTTATATGCGTCGTTTACAGTAGCATAGAGGCCGGGGAGCTTGCTTAGATCAAGAGACTCGTTGTAAACCATTACAGCATTGCAAGCGTCATCAAGTTTAACGAACTGCTTGATAAATGCATCAGTTTCGGCAGCCGCTGTTGCAAGTGCTTTGGTTCGATTATAGAAAGGTGCGTAAGTAGTACCCTTAGAAGAAACTACGAGAGCGCTATCAAGAAGAACGGGTTGAACGTCAGTACCGGCCACATAAACATAATCAGAGGTTGTAGAAACCTGACCGTTCCAAAGTTGAAGAGCTGCTACGGGCTCATCCTTAACCGCTGCCATTGCAGTAGAATTAAGCATTGCTTCAACAGTTGCAATGCCGTTGGCTACCGATGCACCATTAGCCTTGAGAAGAGGAGTTGTTACTGCTGCACGAGAGATAACTTTCACTTCACGATTGATGAATGCATAGGTTGCATTTTCAGCTATGAATGCGTCAGT
>JAAVGQ010000047.1 GCA_014800105.1 Bacteroidales bacterium
CGGCTCCACATATCAACTGCATTCCGCAGGAAGTCTTTAAAATAGGCGACAACACAATCTACTTGTACTCAAATAAATAATTATTGCATTCAACCTTCCTTCATGGGATTGAACGCAACTTATACATCATTATCATGTTAATCAATATCTTTTGGCTCATTATTGGCCTCATCCTTATTCTCGCGGGTGCCAATGCACTCACTGACGGTGCATCATCAATAGCCCGACGCATGGGTATCAGTGATCTTGTAGTAGGACTCACCGTAGTTGCCTTCGGTACCTCCGCTCCAGAACTCGCCATTTCAATGATCTCAGCCTCGGCTGGCAACCCACAGCTTGCCATCGGTAATGTGGTGGGTAGTAATATTTTTAATATTCTGATGATAATAGGCATTACCTCGATGATACGTCCCATTGCCATTCAACGCAGTGTGATGACACTCGAGATGCCCATGATGATTCTCTCTTCAATAGTACTCCTGGTTATGGGTAATAGCATGTGGCTAAATGGAGAGGGAACAAACGAAGTATCCAGAGTGAGCGGAATTTTTCTGTTGATTTTCTTCCTGCTTTTCATGAGATATACATTTGCCAGTGCTAAGAATCCAGAAATCGCAGCCTCAAGTGAAAGCGAAACCAAACCTGTTAAAGAATTGCCCGTGTGGCGTGCTATTCTGTATGTTATTGGTGGGCTCGTTGCACTCGTGTGGGGTGGTGATAAGTTTGTTGACGGTGCTTCAGGAATAGCATCGTCTCTTGGTGTGAGCGATGCCGTTATCGGCCTGACTATTGTTGCTGCCGGCACCTCACTTCCCGAGCTTGCCACCTCTATCGTTGCAGCCATGAAAGGCAAGAGTGACATGGCTATAGGCAATGTCATCGGTAGCAATATTTTTAATGTGCTCATGGTTCTTGGAGCCTCGGCTGTTATATCCCCTCTTCCCTTTGGGTCGATTGGGAATCTTGATCTTTTCACCCTGCTGGGAGCTTCGGTCCTGTTCTATCTCTTCGGATGGTTCTTCAAAGAACGCACCATCACACGAATAGAAGGAGGCATACTCACCGCCGGGTATATTGCATATGTTATAGTTCTACTAAGCAGGCTGTAGCATCCACGACCACCCCATTCAGGAAATATCAGTAAGACAAAATGACGTAATGAGCCCGGCCGTTATCGACAACGGTCGGGCTCGGTTATTAATTCAGTTATTTATCGCGTTTACCGTATGTATTCGGTTTTATGTTATTGCGTTATCTTAGTTCTGAGGAACGAAGATTACGATACGGTTCCAGTTATTAGTGTTATAAGGCTGAACTGAGCTTCCCTCGCCTGATACTGAGAGGCGGTCAGGATTGATACCATAGTTCTTTGTGAGGGCATTGAACACAGCCTGAGCACGTTTTTCAGAAAGTGTCTTGTTATAAGCTGCAGTACCGGTATTCTTGTCAGCATAACCCACGATAGCAACTGAGAGTTCGGGATTAGCCTTAAGATATTCAGCGACATTGAATACGTTCACCATTTCCTCGCTGCTGATTACTGCTGAGTTGATATTGAATCTAACAGTTGTGAGCATAGGAGCTGCTTCGACTACAGGAGTAGTAACTACAGTCTCAGTTACTTCAGGACAGGGCAGCTGGCTTTGAGCTACAGCAAGAGCAGCACCGGTTGCAGCGAGATCAGCACGCAATTCATTTACTTGATTGTTAAGTGAGCTTATGTAAGCAAGGTCATTGCAAGCATTGTAAGCCTGATAATCACGGCCNCCGAAGTTGATGTTGAAACCGCCTAAAGCTGANATATTGATATCAATGGGCTTGCCATAAACCGTATTGTTGAAATTGTCAGCNTAGAATCCTGCACGACCTTCAAGGAAGAAGTCAACATACTTGCAAAGACGGAAACGAAGCTGNAAACCNGCNGATACAGGCANTGACCATGTATTGCTGCGGAGTTCACCACCGTTTTCAACTACATTGCGGCCAGGACCNTCAAAGTCCCAAGTATAAGTTCCACCGATACCAACGAACGGAATCACACTTACCGGACGANTGGCGTNAACACCGCCAAGNGAGTTTGTCATATCCCACATCAAGTCAACGTTACCGGTAATATAACGAGCCTTATTNTTTCCATAAGCCTCAGGGGTGTTCCACTTCATCTGTGAATACTGGAAACCGGTACGCCATCCTATGTAAGGTGAGAACCATTTACCAAAACCGATATTNTANGCTGCAGTCACATCATGACGGGCATTCTTCATGGTGCTGTTCTCAACAAAGGGAACATTAACACCTGCACCAAACTGCAAAAACCAGTTGTCAGTGCGGCCGGTTGAATACTGTGTCTTACAATTTACATCAGCCACAGTAATCTGTTCTTCAGCAATTGTAACTGTTTCCTGGGCTTTAGCTTGATTAGCGGCAAACATTGCTCCACCGCATAATGCCATTACAAGTAAATGTTGTGCTTTCATAGTGTAATTTTTAATGTTTTATCTATCAAGTTCATTTGTTATGTATCAATATAACATTCTTGCATAAAAAAGGTTCAATATCATCTCAAAAATCAATAAGCATGGCTCATATTTTTTGTACTTGCGTTACCGTATGACACTCGNTCCCGCGGCTTCGGTGATAAACTAGTGGTCAACCGGTTTACTCCGGTACACAGTGGGAGGAACCATTCACCCGTCTTGAGTTCATGAGCTGAGTGATAACACTTAAAAACCCTACGGCCTGACGAACGACAGGACACAGGGTCTTTACCTAAAAATTAGAAACAAATTCTGTTTATTTCTTTATCTTTTCAATCACGTCTTTTGCTTTATCCTTGGCCTCGTCAGCACCTTTCTTCACACCATCAGCAGCCTTATTATAAAGTTCGGCAGCTTTTTCCTTAGCCGCGTCAACCTTTTCTTTTGTAGCATCCTTCACGGCCTCGGTTTTCTCAGAAGCGGCTTCCTTAGCAGCGTCAAGCTTGTCCTTCGCAGCATCCTTAACCGCTGCTGCTTTTTCTGAAGCGGTTTCCTTAGCTGCATCGACCTGGTCTTTCACAGCCTCCTTAGCCTTGTCAACAGCACTTTCACCGGCTTCCTTGGCATTTTCAGCTGTAGCAGCTGCTGCATCTTCAACAGCCTGACCTGCCTGCCGGATGGAATCTCCTGCCTGCTGGATTGCATCGCTTGCCTGCTGCACAGCATCCTGAGCCGGAGTTACGACACCATCTGAAATTTCTTCTATTGTTACTTCCTGTTCTGAACCTGAAGCATCACCTGAGGTTGACTTGTTACCTCCACAAGATGCAAATACCACGGCTACTGAAGCCAGCGCGATAGAGTAAAATACTTTTTTCATTTTGGTCAATTTTTAATAGTTGAATGAATATTGTGTGTTTTGGAAATATAAATCAAGTGACTTTACAAAATTTTTATTGTCGATATCTAAAGAAACAACTTTCCCATAGATTATGTTTATTTATCACCCAAAAAAAAGAAACGAAGAAATAGTTTCTCCGTTTCTCTACAAAATTCTAAAAATGGGGAATCAGCGGTTGAGGCTGTTGACGAGTGACTGGTTGGCTTTACGCACCTGGTCTTCGTCAATCTTGATGACCTTGCGGTCGTAGGTCATCAGGCCATTGACTTCGTTTTCAACGTCGGTAGTCTGTGTATAAACTGCACCTGAATAACAAGCGGGAACCAAACCGATGAGGTCATTTACATATCCCACATATACGTCGGTAACTTCTTGANGAGTATTGAACTGAACATAACCCCAGTTACGGTCAGGGGACCATAAGTGNTCTTTAACAGCCATACCGATACCGCCATATTCGCCGAGTACATTAGCACGCTGGCCATCAACAAGCATGATTTCAGGACCGGGATATTTATGAATATCAAGCATGTCACCGACAGTGTAGTGGTTGCCACCGCTTGCGGGGTTAACGAGACGGCTGGGATCATAAGACTTAGTCCATTCAACTATTTCAGGACTTTTAAACTGGCCCCAAGCCTCGTTGAACGGAATCCATACAACAACTGAGGGATTATTAATGAGCATGTCCATGATTTCTTTCCATTCGCGGCGGAAGTTTGCTTCGCTCTCAGACGAACGCNGGCGCTCGGTACCGTTAAAGTAGTTNTACATTTGCCATTCGGGGCTACGGTCACCGCTGGGCATATCCTGCCACACGAGGATACCATTGCGATCGCAGTAAGTATACCACACCGCGGGTTCCACNTTTACGTGTTTACGAATCATGTTGAAACCCCAGTCCTTGGTTTTGTCAATATCGTAGACCATGGCATCGTATGTGGGNGCGGTATAAAGTCCGTCGGGCCACCAGCCTTGATCGAGGGGNCCGAAGTGGAANANATCTTTATTATTNAGCTGAAGGCGAACAATACCCTTATCATCACGAGNTGTAGAAATTTTACGCATTGCGGTATAACTCTTCACTGAGTCACCGCGCTTGCCATCGTTATAAAGAGTAATCTCCATNTCGTAGAGATTGGGAGCATCAGGGCTCCAAAGTTTTGCATCAGCCGGCATATTGACAACAAGCTGCTCATTATTCAGCGATTTTGCTGTAGCTACAACCTTGCCGCCGTCCAGAACCTTGACCTCNGTCACNACTGAGGGATCAGCTGCAGCAGTAGCGACATCCACAGTGANAGTGTGGTTATCAATATCGGGAATCGTGCGCAGAGCTGTGATATGATTCTTGGCTACGGGTTCNAGCCACACAGTCTGCCATATTCCGGTGACGGGGGTATACCAGATGCCCTGAGGATTATTAACCTGTTTGCCGCGNGGTTGATAACCGGCATCAGTGGGATCCATCACCTTAACNGTCACAGTGTTTTCACCCTTGTTCNTAAGTGCNGGAGTAATATTCAATGAGAAAGGAGTATAACCACCCTTATGACTGCCAACCTTGACATCATTTACCCATACTTCGCAGGCCCAGTCAACCGCACCAAAGTTCAGAAGAATGTCATTACCGTTCCATGAAGAAGGNACTGTGAACGAGCGGTTGTACCATAAAGCCTGATTTCTTTCCACACGTTTTCCTACTCCTGAGAGGTCTGATTCAACAGGGAATGGTACAAGAATTTCTCCCTGGAANTGAGAAGGAGTAGATTCAGCAGCAGGAACAATTGCATAATTCCACAGGCCGTTGAGGTTCTTCCATTCGCTACGTTCCATAGTGGGACGAGGATAGACGTTCCACACGTTTTCAGGTGTAACCTCCTCAGCCCACTTGGTGTGGATGTGGGTGTCAAGGGGCTTATAGGCCGANGCTACAAACGCCGGAGCCACGAACGCCACTGCAAGAAGTGATTTCTTCAATAAATTCATGAATTTAGAATTATAGGTTAATAATAGTAGTTTTCTAATAGCAGTTATCAGACGCAATCAGTCAAAGACGCCTTGGATGCTTTCCTCGGTTTCAGTTTCTTCAGTGTACTCGCCGTAGTAGCTCTTCTGGCACAGGTCGACATCAGCCGGGAACTGGAAGGTAGCGCTTTGGCTGTAAGGTAGNTGGGGGTCAGCATATACCTTCTTCATGTACTTGCCATAAATGGGGAGCGCCATTGAGGCACCCTGGCCGTTAGCCATGCTGTTAAAGTGGATATATCGTTCCTCACCGCCTACCCACACGCCTGAAACGAGCTCGGGAGTAAAGCCCATGAACCAACCGTCAGAGTTGGAGTTGGTTGTACCGGTCTTACCACCCATCTGGGCTGTGAGGTTATACGGAGCACGACGCAAACGGTTACCTGTACCGCCGTCGACAACATTGAGAAGCATTGAGAGAATACGCCAGTAAGCGGTCTCGGATATAACCTCAGTGTGACGCGAGGTAAACTCACTTATTATGTTGCCNTTNGCGTCAGCAATAGCAGTGACGAACACGGGATCAGCTCGCATACCCTTATTAGAGAATGCAGTATAAGCTCCTACCATTTCCTTGACTGACACATCACAGGGTCCGAGACAGAGCGACATCACAGGGTCAAGTTCATTGGTGATACCGAAATTGTGCATCGTGCGGACAAGTGTCTGNGGTGANAGCTGNCTCATGAGACGCGCTGAAATCCAGTTATTAGAATTAGTCAGCGCCCAGCGCAGTGTTACCATCTCGCCTATGCACGCTGTACCGGCATTTCGNGGNGACCATGGCCTGCCTGACTCGTCAATAATTGTCGGCTGGTCATTGAGCAGTTCATCGCAAGGAGTGAANCCTTCCTCCATGGCATAGGTATAAAGGAACGGTTTAACCGTTGAACCAATCTGACGACGGCCCGTTGATACCATGTCATACTGGAAGTGAGTGAAATCAGGTCCACCCACATAGGCCTTTACATGTCCGGTTTTCGGATCCATTGACATCATGCCCGTGCGCAGGAAGTGCTTGTTATATAGAATTGAGTCCTTAGGAGTCATGATTGTATCAACGGCACCTTCATAGCTGAACAGGGTCATTTCAACCGGAGTATTGAAAGCCGTCTCGATATCAGCCTCGCTCACGCCGGCCTTTTTCATGAGGCGGTAACGATCGCTCTGTTTCACTGCNGTCTGTATGAGTCTGGCAAGTTGATCGCTACTTAATTCCTCCCTGTTAGTAGTATAAGGAGCGCCCTTGACATTACGTTTCTCACGGAAGAATGACTTCTGCAGGTCGCGCATGTGTTCCTCGACGGCTTCTTCAGCGTAAGCCTGCATTCGNGANTCTAAGGTAGTATAGATTTTCAGGCCGTCAGTGTAAATATCATACTTCGTTCCATCAGGACGNGGATTCTTNTCNATCCANCCGAAGAGCGGATTATTTTCCCACGNAATTGAATCATCGATAAACTTCTGACCCTCCCATGCNAGATAGTTTGACTTCACGGGCTTGTGGGCGGTGAGCATTCGGCGCAACTCCTCNCGGAAGTAAGGAGCCGGACCATCTTTATGGTCAACTCTATGGAATTCGAGTTTTAAAGGGAGTTGCTTAAGAGAATCAGCCTCNGCACGGGTAATCATGTCAGCTTTTTCCATCTGGTCAAGCACTACATTGCGGCGGTCACGGGTGCGTTCAGGCTTGCGCACGGGGTTATAGAATGCCGGATTCTTAACCATACCCACGAGAGTGGCAGCTTCCTCTATCGAGAGGTCTTCAGGATTCTTGCCAAANTAAACGTGGGCCGCAGTCTTGATACCCACTGCATTGTAAAGGAAGTCAAACTGGTTGAGATACATCTTGATNATCTCATCCTTCGAGAAGTTACGTTCAAGCTTAACAGCAATCATCCACTCCACNGGCTTCTTCAGCGCACGGTCAAGCAATCCCTCACTATCAGGCGAATACAGCTGCTTGGCGAGCTGCTGTGTTATGGTCGAACCACCACCNGCATTCTTATTCTGCATCACTATGGTCTTGACAAGGACTCGCAGTATTGCNCGCATGTCGATTCCTGAGTGATCTTCAAAGCGNGAATCCTCAGTAGCTATCAGCGCGTTGACAACGTTNGGGGAGATTTCCGAGAAGTCAGCATACACGCGGTTACCGGTGTTGCGGAAATATCGGCCCAGTTCCTCGCCATCCTCTGAATAAATTACCGAGGCAAACTTGTCAGTGGGGTTTCGTAACTCCTCAATAGGCGGCATATATCCAATCATTCCGTTATAAATCAACATAAAAAGCAGAATAACGAGTAAAGCGCCTACTGCAAAAAGTGACCACAGTGTAATAATTATCTTTTTGTTTCTTGATTTTACCTTTTCAGATTTTTCCATTGTGAAAATTATGTCGTTTTGAACACTTTCTTATAAACTATGAGAGCACGATGTGAGTTACACCTCGTCCTGAACTTACAAAGTTACAACTTATCCTTAAATATAATGTAGAGGCACNCGAAATTCAAGCGTGCATTCTCTACTATTTATGAATTTTTAAGGTCAGCCATTTTCACGTCACCCCCTCTTCCCGANTTTTTTNTTNNNTTTGTGATATAATCTTACCTCAAATAAAATTTCAATCATCTAATGAAACCGCTATACTTTTTCGCTCTTATACCTCTCATTGCAAGCGGTCAACAGCAATGGAATATAGGAGAGATGCCCGTCAAGGTTGACACCNTGTATCATTTCCCCGTGGGTCCCGGTACGACTGAAACAGCGTTGAGATTGACGGGTGAGACCAACGATGGTTCTCAGTGGGTTAACAACGTTTTCTATACTGAAACCGACCTGAATACTCCCTATGTTGAAATGCGCGCTGCCAAGGCCGGCAACTCGAACTGTGCGCTCGAAGTGGTTCCTGATATCTCCAAGCGATTTACAACTGACAATACCNGCTATTTTGCAGGTGTTAACGCTGACTTTTTCAACATGGGAGAGCCTTTCAACGCCATCGGTAACTGTATCGCTGACGGGTATCTTACCAATCGNTTCACCCCCGGNGCNGACCTCGACTCCTACTATATNTACTTTGATGACAAGGGATTCCCGGCGCTCACCCGCCACGTCACTATAGGCGAAACGGGANCTATAAATCTTAACGACGGCTCTAACGTGACTTTCCACATAAACAGCCTTCCCGGCGANAACTCCCTTACTCTCCTTACTCCGCAATGGAGACCGGGCGAGGAAGATGCAAATAATACTGCCCTATCAACACCTCGCACTGAGGTCTATCTCGCTCCCGTGGATGGCCGCACGATGTTTGGCAAAGAGCTGACGCTCGAANTTGTCANNGAACCGCTTGCGACTGACTGTGAAATCGTTGCTCCACAGGACGGCTACCTACTCACAGCTCTTGGTGACACTCAAAATCTTGTCAGCAAGCTCCACAAAGGCGATAAAGTAACCGCTACTGTAGAGTTTAAAGCCATGAATGAGGACGCAGTAGCCCGCGAGTTAATAGGAGGTTATCCTATTATATTAAAGGATTATAATATTGAGTCTACCCCTGAATATCCTCCTCACCTTTGGGGACCGGAACCCCGAACAGCCGTAGGGTACAACGCTGACGGCTCCCGCGTGTTTCTCGTTGTAGTTGACGGACGCAATGCCGGTGGGTCGCTTGGTGCAAACCAAAAAGAACTGGCTTATATCATGAAAAATATCGGTTGCAAGGATGCCATGAACTTTGACGGTGGCGGCTCCACTACACTTTATGTCGACAAGTTAGGTATCAGAAACATACCCTCGAGTTCAACTCTTGACAACAGGGCTGAAGGCCAGCCCAGAAAGGTTGTGAACGGACTATTTGCCGTTTCAACCGCCCCTCAGGACCCTGAAATAGCTTCACTCGCATTCACAGTGCCCTCNGTGAATCTTACCAGCGGNAATAANGTTNAGCTTCAAGTTGTTGCNTACAATAAATATGGCAANATCATTGACCCTGATTTCAAGGATTATAAAATATCCCTGCCACGATCTCTGGGAAAAGTAAATAACGGTTGCATAACGCCCGGAACCGGTAAAAACAAAGGTCAGCTTACTATAAAACATGGTAAAATCACNGCTACTATCCCCGTATACCTGAATCATTCAAGATAGNATAACGACTGAATGCAACGTTATAATCTTATAAAAAATTGGTNAACTCGAAATGAGTTGTTACTTTTGCATGAAACTCTAAAACTCACTTCAGTATAAGAATATGCCNCAGAAATTTTTCCGCGTTGCGGCAATTGCACCTTCCCTCAATGTCGCTGACTGTGAATATAATACCGACCGCATCATAGAACTCTGCAACGAGCTCTACAACCAGGGAGTAGAAATGGCCGTGTTCCCCGAGCTCAGTATCACNGGCTACACATGTGCCGATCTTTTCCACACTCAGGCACTCCAGGAGGGCACGCTNCGAGCCCTCGAGCGTCTTGCGCATGCTACTGACGGAATGAAAATGATCGTGTGGGTGGGAGCCTCACTTCGCCACCACTCNACGCTNTACAATTGCGCTATAGCGGTTGCTGACGGCAACATTCTCGCGGTCATCCCCAAGACCTATCTCCCCAACTATAACGAGTTTTACGAAAAACGCTGGTGGGCATCAGGCCACGGTGTCAATGACGAGATTGACCTTGGACCCCGCCTCGGCGTGGTTCCGTTCGGTGCAGCTACCCTGCTCCACACTCCCGGCGGAGTGACAGTGGCAGCTGAAATATGCGAGGACATGTGGTCACCCATTCCGCCCTCATCAATCGCGTCACTGCATGGTGCCCAGATTATTGCCAACCTCAGCGCAAGTGACGACCTCGTGGGAAAATACGAGTGCCTCATGCGCATCATCAAGAGCCAGAGCGTGCGTTGCGTGGCCGGTTATGTC
>JAAVGQ010000006.1 GCA_014800105.1 Bacteroidales bacterium
TGAGATTAAGGCCGTTTTTGACAGCATGGGCAGGCATGATTACGCTGCGGTACAGTAGAAAAAGAAGCAGTAGCGACAGAACGACGAGGGGTAGTGCCACCGTCTGAATCCACTGCGGGAAAAGCAACAATGAGCCCCCGGCGGCTACCAGAGCGATAAGGAGCGATATGAACAGCAGGTTTCTCATTGCGGGTAATTACTTATCGTTTAAAGCCGTAGCGGTCCATGCGGCGGTATAGTGCCTGACGAGTGATCCCGAGATAGCGGGCTGCGCTTGACAGGTTACCTCCCGCGCGTTCAAGAGCCTGCGCAACAGCTTCGCGCTCAAGGTCTTCGAGCGAAGATGCAGCCGAAACCGGTGCTGAAGCCGCCGGCACTGAAATTGTTGTGTTCTCGAAGAGATTCTTATCGAGCGTTCCTGATGACATGATGACGGCGCGTTCTACCATGTTGCGTAGCTGGCGTATGTTGCCGGGATAGGGGAGGCGTGCCAGCATTTCGAGAGTATCAGCGGGAATTGCAGGTTTGTCAATACCTTGCCGACGACTCACTTCATCAACGAAGTGCCTCACGAGCAACGGAATATCATCGCGGCGCTCGCGTAGCGGGGGAACCCTCAGGGTAATGAGGTTAATGCGGTAGAAGAGGTCTTCGCGGAAGGTCTTTTCGGTTACCATCGTGGGGAGGTCGGCGTTAGTAGCGCACACAACGCGGATGTCAACCTTGCGAGGACGGCTCTCGCCCAGCGGCTCGAACGTGTGTTGCTGGAGAACTCGCAATAGCTTGACCTGATTACTCATGTCGAGGTCACCTATCTCGTCAAGAAATATCGTACCGTTGTCAGCAAGTTCAAAACGGCCGCGGCGGTCAGCAACAGCACCGGTGAACGCTCCCTTTGCGTGGCCAAACATCTCGCTCTCAAAAAGCGACGAGGGTACTCCCCCAAGGTTGACCATGACAAACGGTTGCGAGGCGCGGCGGCTGTTGGCGTGGATGGCCTGGGCTATCATTTCCTTGCCGGTACCGTTCTCGCCGAGGATGAGTACCGGGGCGTCAGTGGGAGCCACGCGCTTGACGGTGTCGAGGAGCTCGACGATAGCAGGGTCTTTTCCTATGATTCCCACGCGGTTGAACTCGCNGTCAAGATTTTTCTTTTCATTCTCCTCGCGGCGCAGGCTTATGGCGNTCTCGACGCGTTGCAGCAGGAGNTGGTTGTTCCACGGCTTGGTGATAAAGTCAAAGGCGCCCGCTCTCATTCCCTCCACTGCGAGCTCGATGCTGCCCCACGCGGTGATGAGGATTACCGGCACGTCAGGCTGGAATATGCGCACTTTCATGAGCAGCTCTANTCCCTCGCGTCCCGTAGTNGAGAGGCTGTAATTCATATCCATGATGATGAGGTCAAGCGGGGTTTCNCTCACGGCGGCGAGAGCCTCGTCAGGATTGGCCGCCTGGATAACCTCGTGACCGTTGCGCTTGAGCAGGAGCCCCAGCGACAGCCTTATTGTCTTGTCATCGTCAATTATAAGAATCATNTAGCAAAGGTAAGTAATTATTCAAAATTAAACGATAGTAATATTGAACACTTACATAATAAAANAATCTTAACGTGANATTACCATNTCGTCAAACTCGATGGGGCGGTCGTTGTGGTAGTCCCAGAGNGTGATGCTGCGTATCTGGTAGTAATAGAGCCAGAAAAGGTAAAGCTCGTTGACATACTCGCGGCGCGCTTCATCCTTTTTGACGCGCGAGTCGTTGAGGTCAAGNGTNGAGATGTTACCCACGAGGAATGTCTCGACATTGGTNGCATAGCGCTGNGCGGCAATCTCGTCGGCGCGTCGGGCTATCTGCAACTGCTTGAGNTGATTACTGTAACGCTCCACGAGGATGAAGAGATTCTGATTGAAATTCATGCTTTCCTGTCTCACCTGGCTTTCAACAAGGCGGCGGTTGCTCTCGGCAACTTTTACCTGACCTTTGCGACGCCCCCAGTCAACGAGCGGTATTTCAAAACCTATCTCNACCACCTGGTTATCCTTCAGGGCATCGTAGGCAGNGNGGNCGCGNTGNCCGGTNCCNGTNTAGCCNANCTGGGCNAACANGTTNATCTGGCGCTGGGCACCCTTGGCTTTAGCCACGCTGTAGTCAGCCTCAAGCTGATTGCGGAGCATGCGCTTGGCAAACTGGTTGTGGGCCANCGCCTTTTCGAGGGCGTCATTGTAAGGNACCTCGATTTCNGGAACTTCCACCGGCACGGGAGTGTCGAGCGGAGTTGCGGCATCCATGTCAAGGAACGTGCATAGCTGGAANAGATTGCTCTTGAGATTACTCTCGCAGTTNGTCACCTCAGTGCGNGCNTTCAGCACGTTAAGTTCCATCTGGAGCAACTCGTTGCGGCTGATGCGTCCCATCTCGCGCTTCTCCTTGGCGACCTCATAGAGCCGTTCAGCCTGCGTGAGATTCTGGCGNGCGATGGCATCGTTCTCGCGGGCCATGAGGAGCGAGAAATACATCTGAATAGCTGTGGTTGCGACCTCCTCGGTAGCACTGAGGAAGCGGGCCTTCGCTTCCTCGTATTTTACCGGCTCGATGCGACGCTCCCACTTGANATTGTTGACGCCGAATATGGGCTGCGTGAGGGTNACNGCCACNGGNATTGACATGAACCGGTTATAAGCACCGGGNCCCAGCTGGCGGTAATAGTCAAGATAGGAAGTCAGCGCAACCTTACCGCCGGTGAGCCAGATGTTCTGGGTCACTGACAGCTCGCCGTTCATGGAGATGTTNTTGTTNCGNACAAACGNGTAGTTNCCGTCACTGTTCATGTAAGAGCTGTACTGCTTGTGATAGGAGGGAACCGTAGCTGAGAGAGCTACCTCAGGAAGCAGCTCGGCCCGGTAAGAACGGTANCCCCAGTANGANGCNTTCAGCTCNTTGAGAGCAATCTCGGCATCCACGCTGTGGGTGCGGGCACGCGACATTGCATCNGACAGGGTGAGAGTGAGCGTGTCGGCCGGTGTGTCGGCCAACGCTAAAAGAACGGTCAGGGCAACGGTGATGAGTGTGATGAGAAAACGTTTCATNGNTTNAGTCTTTTATTCACCTTTGAGTGCAATTGCGGGTTCAATCTTCATTGCACGGCGCGCCGGTGCCCAAAGGCTCGCTATGATTCCCAGAGCAACAATTGCCAGGGTTATAAGCTCAATAATGATTACTACCTTAGTATCAACGTCAAGCATGGNCTTGATGTCACCCATGAANGGCCATGCAAGCAATGACATGAGCAAGNCAGCTACAGCAAGCAGGATGAGGCCCTCAGTGATGATGCGACGGAAGATGTCGCCGCGGGTTGCGCCACACACTTTACGCATTGCAATTTCACTCACGCGCTGCTGGATTCTGAACCAGAAGGCTCCGAGCATCCCCAGGAACACGGTCACGAGGAGAAAGAACATCACTGTCTCGAAGGTGTGGACGGTGGTATCCGTATCATGCTGGCACGTGCGACGTATATCTGACAGGCTCTGNAGGTCAGAGAGGTAGATGTTTCGCTGGCGGCGCAGAGTGGGATCATTGCGAAAATCCTCCTTGAAGCGCATCTCGTGCCCCTGGTGGATGCGAAGAACTATGTCGCCCGACGGGGTAATTTTCTCATCCTGCGGAATAACAATGGTACCACCCCAACCACCCTCGTAGTCGNTGCGGCGCACATTCTGGATTAAATCGCCNACGGTATAAATCTTGCTGCTGTCACCACCGAGGATGACACGGGCACCCACCAGGTCCTCAGGATTCAAACCGTTCTGGNTATAGNCACGGCTATCAGAAATGAGGAGCTGACCGTTGCGAAGCATTTCCTCAAGTTGCTCAGCGGTTTTCCCGGTGCGACTCTTATAGTTGAGGACTCGGACGATACCGGGCGTGCCGCGGCGCACGTTACCATAATAAGGTATTGTGTCATTGGTATCAAAGCGGTTCAGTAACCAACCTGAATAGTTGTAATTGTAAGGCACGGCATTTTGATGGAATGCGGCAGCCTCGACATGGGGGTTATTGATGAGGCGGCGCAGGAGCTCGGCGCGGTCATGGGAGTAAGGCGATTCTTCATCCTCAGGAATGGTTGTATAGTAAGGCGATTTTTCGGAGATGTACTTAACGTTAAGTGTATAGACATTATCGTAGTCAAATCCTCGGGGCGTATAGTAGCTGCCGACTAATGAATACAGGATCATTCCTATGAACCATATTACCGCCGATACAAGCAGAAGCTCAATGATGAGCCATATATTGTCACGCCACTCGTTGAGCAACTGTGTGAATAAGTTTCGTTTCATTGTTTTTCAAATTTACTTAAGTTATTTTGAAGCTGAGAGAGCAACGGCGGGAGCTATGCGTGATGCGCGCCAAGCAGGGATGGTTGCACTCAAGATGTTCATGATGAGGCAGGCTCCCATTGCAATGAAGAAGTTGCTCCACCTGAAGAGCATTGCCAAGTCAGGCTTGACCGTGAGCAGTTCAAGCGTAGTCTCGAATTTCGAGCCGTAAGAGAACAGGAATTGCGACGCAAACATCATGAACAGGAGACTGAGCGCGAGGCCAATCAGGCCACCCACGATGGTTATAATGAGATTTTCAGCAAACAGCTGGGTGACGATATTCGAGCGGCGGGCTCCGAAGGCACGNCGCACACCGATTTCAGCCACGCGGTGACGCAGGCGGGCACGTGTCATGCTCGCAAGGTTGATTGCGGGAATGAGGATGAGTAGCGAGTAGACAATGGCGAGAATGACTTTGTGAGTGCGGGTGTCAGGTGTTCCGTTGCTCCCTTGCAATCCTGCCGCAAAGTCCTCGGTGTTGTAAGGCTGGTTATGGTAAATCAAGTTGTAGCCGGCTTCATTAGCCTTAGATTCAAGCTGTTTATATCGGCCTTCAACCTGCTGCTTGATAAAGTCAGTGTCGGTTGACTTGTCAAGAAGGAGACGCACTGAAGTNTTACCAAACCAAGGGTCGTNTTTAGAATCACCATCGATATTAAAAATACTGTAAACTTGAGCGTAGGTTAACGATAGAAGTGGTGAAGAATCTTCAACCACACCAATAACAGTGAATGGTGACATGTTGATTTCTATCTCGCGGCCGGCCACTTTGTCCTCGCCGAAAGCTCTCATTGCAACCGAGCGGGTGATGATCACTCCGGGAATCTCAGCCTTGCACTCGTCAGCGTTAAACGGGCGACCATCGATGAACTTGAAGTCATAGAGGTCCCAGAAGTTATTGTCAACACTCTTTGACTGGCCTGAGAATGTTTCCTGGCCGGGGGTACCGATGTCAACGGTGTCATCCCATGAGGAAACGTAGGACACTTTCTCCACGCCCTCAAGGTTGTCATACAGCTGGCGTGCAATATCAGGGTTTATACCCATTGTCGAGCCGTCGTTCTGGCCGGTTATTGCCTTGATGTGCATGCTGGTACCCACCATCGTGCGATTGCGGTGAGACTCGGGTGACATTTCGATATAGTTGATACTGTCAGCCATGATAAATGACATGATGAGGAAAATGGCGAGCGCCGTGCCTATGATTGACACCCACGTCATGAGACGCTGGTGACGCATATCATATAATAATTGGTTAAGATATTTCATTGCTTGATTTTTTAATTGAAACTGATTATTCGTCCTTTACAGCCACGGCTGGTTCAATCCTCATCGCTTTCCATGCGGGGTAAGAGATGCTGAGTACTATGCCGGCAGCCATGAGACAGAGTGTCGTAATTTCACAATACAGCAGATTGGTGTAAGAGAGCGGTCCTTCATAAATCTTGATAACGTAGGCCCAGCCCATGATGGAGATAAATACCGCAGCGATAACGAGAAGATAGAGACCCTCGCCTATTGCGCGCCGGAATATATCACCCCTGGTGGCACCACACACGCGCCTGATGGCTATCTCGCTCACGCGCTGCTGCATCCTGAACCAGAACGTGCCCAGCAGTCCCAGGAAGATGATGAGAATCATGAAGCTGATTTCAAGGATATTGAGACGGACACTGATAACGGAACCTCGTTCTACCGATTCTTTCAAGTCACGGAGAGAACGCATATTGCTGAGAAAAGTGTTGCGGGCACGGTTCATGGCCGGGGTTGACTCGAATTCTTCCATGAACTTGGCGTCACGACCGGGCTTGACACGTACAAGGATTTGCTGAGCTCCAATATTTTGGGATTCATCAATAGGAATAAGACAGGTGCCACCCGTGACACCGTCAAAGCTTGAACGACGTATATTCTCGATAATGTCGGCAACATGATAGCGGGTTGCCGAGTCTGAGTTAATGATTACGTAGCTGCGGAGCATCTCCTCATCACTGTGTTTACGGTAGCCATTGTAAGAGTTACTGATAATCTCGGTTGTACCAACAAGGATTTCACCCTCGGCCAGTTTATCTTTCAGGAATTTGCTGTCATTTCCGGTAACACTGCGCAGGAGCAATACATCGGCAATATCAGGGCTTGCCCAACGGGTATTCATATAGTAGCCTATGGTATCAGGAGCATCTGACATGATGCGCAATTGGCCACCATAATAGGATAAAAGATAGGGTGTGGCATTTCTTGAGAATGCAGCTGATTCTACGTTGCTGCTCTTGCGAATATTGTTTATGAGCGAGCGCAGGTCATTGGAACGTTCGGTATATTCATTTTCACCATATTCCATGTAGTCGGCCGCGTTACGGTCAATATTCTCCACCGACAGGACGTAGACATTCTCTTCATCAAATCCCACGGGGATGAAATAGTTTATCATTTCAGTGCTCAATGTTGAGCCGAAAAACCATACAGCCAGTCCCACTAACGTGAGTCCCACGACAATCCACACGTTGTCGTGCCATTCATTTCTTATCTGAGTTATTAAATTACGTTTCATGACGGGCGTTAGATTTTAGATTTGGAAATAGCCTGAGAAGGAGAGATGGAAGCTGCTTTCCATGCAGGTACCGTAGCCGTGAGAATATTGAGGATAAAACAGGCGCCCAGCGAAACGAGGAATGACTTCCAGGTAAAGAGCATGGAAAACGTAGGGGTCGCCGTGAGAACTTCCACAGAATGGCTCCAACGGTCGGTCATGGTAAAGAACTCGGACGAGAGGAACAGCATGAAGAAGTAGCTGAACAGCAGTCCTATCATACCCCCCGCGAGGCTCACAATGAAATTTTCACCGAGGAGCTGATAGATAATATCAGAACGGCGGGCACCGAATGCACGTCTCACGCCAATCTCCGAGACGCGGTGCCTGAGGCGACCACGGGTCATGCTTGAAAGATTTATCGCCGGCAGGAGAATGAGCAAGGCATAGATAAGATACTGCATGCGGTGCTCACTCTTGACATCGGGCGCAGAATTGGAATAGATCTCAGCCGCTACACTCTCGGCATCAAAAGGCGAGCCATGATATTCTAATCTCATATCTCGTTTCTCAAGCTCGGAGTTTATAGTGGCATAGCGTGACATGACTTGTTCCTTGACTTTTGCCGGGTCAGTGTCGGGGGCATACTTCAGCACTGCCATGAGATTGCCCAGAAATCCGTTGTTTTCAGGTCCCGATGTCTCAGTGCGTTCTTTCGTATCGAGAGTAAGGTAAATATCGGCCCAGGAGGTTTTGAGTATAGGGCTTACATTCCTTACCACGCCATAGATTATGTGAGAGTTGCCTGAAATATTTATTTCGTGCCCTACAATATCAGTGGTACCGAACAATTTTCGAGCAACTTTTTCACTGAGAATGACGCCGGGGGTAGTTGCAAGACATTCCTCGTCGCTGAACGGGCGGCCGTCAATGAAATCAAACTTGTAGATNTCCCAGAAGTTTCCATCTACTTTTTTCCCCGTGAAGTTTAAGGGTGGCTTNGAACCGGTCATTACGTTGCAGGGAGAGTTCCACGATGATATGAAAGATNTTTTCTCGACNCCNTCGAGGTNTTCATATANTTTTTTNCCNCCTGCNAGGCTGAATNCACCCGAATAACTCCAATTGTCCGAGATGCCTTGCAAGTCAACATACTGCCCCACATAGATGAGTTGGCGGTCAAGNTCAGGGGCAACACTGACGGTGCTGAGATTATTNGCCATGAAAAATACCATGACAAGGAATATNGAGACNGCNGTGCCGCTTATCGAGACCCACGTCATCATGCGCTGGTTGCGCATGTCGTAGAGTAACTGTTTCAAATATTTCATCTAATGAGATCTTTANGGAGGATGATTATTCTACCTGGCGGCCGTCAANGAAGCGGATGATGCGGTCGGTCATTCGTGCCTGGGCTTCGTTGTGGGTTACCATTACGATTGTNCGACCATCCTCGCGGTTGAGCTCGTGGAGGATATCCATAACCTCCTGTCCCATCTTGGAGTCAAGGTTACCGGTGGGCTCGTCGGCGAGCAGGATGCGTGGATTGCCGATGATGGCACGTGCGATAGCAACACGCTGGCACTGACCNCCCGAGAGNTGTCCGGGGAAATGTTTCATGCGGTGACTCAGNCCCAGGCGGGTGAGAACCTCAGCAACCTTTTCATTGCGCTCATGGTTGCTCACTCCACTGCGATAGTTGAGNGGNAGNGCNACGTTGTCGGCAACGTTGAGTGAAGGGATGAGGTGAAAACTCTGNAAAACAAAACCGATGTTGTGGTTGCGGAAGTCAGAGAGTGCCGAGTCATTCATACTACCGGTGTTCTGGTCAAGAATGCTCACGAGGCCTGAGGTGGGAAGGTCGAGAAGTCCCACGATGTTCAGCAAGGTNGACTTNCCGCAGCCTGAGGGACCCATTATGCTGACAAACTCACCCTCGTTAATCTCGAGATTTACATTTTCAAGAGCGAGGGTTTCGATTTCTTTTGTGCGATAGACTTTGTTGACGTCTTTGAGNGTGATGATAGCCATGATTGTTGAGTATTTTAGGAATTAATGATCGGGATTGTTGCTTGGTTGGTACCTGTTCTCCCGGCGAGAGAAAATGCGGGAGAACAGGATTATCACTAAATAACCAAATTAAATTTACTTACTTTACTGCTTGATTTTAAGGGANGATTTATTCTTGTGGGCGCTCATGTCGCTGATTACGATGGTTTCGCCNGGTTTGATACCATTCCTCACTTCCACGTAGTCGAAATTGCTGTCACCCAGTGTTACCGTGCGTCGCTCCACGCGGTCAGGAGCNGTCTTCACGAACATTGCATAGTCGCCTGCACCCTGGAAGTATGAGCCGTTGGGGATTCTCACGATGTCATCCCTCACGTCGTAGACCACGTTNAGCTCAGTGCGGAGTCCTGAACGTAGCAGCTTGTCAGCGTCATCATCGAGNATCACGGTGAAATTGACCATGCCCCCCACGCTCTGGGGTGAGATGGTGCTGATATGGCCGAAGACAGTATTACGGTTTATGCGGACATTTACCTTGGAGCCTATTGACAACTTGCCCGCACTGCTTTCAGGGATTTCACCGGTGATTTTAAAGTGGGTGAGGTCAGAGACTACGGCGAGTTTCTCGCCGGCACCGATGCTGGTGCCTAAGTTCTTGTTGAGGAAAGTCACGGTTCCCTCGCGCGGAGCCGGAACACGAGCATCCTCGATGGTGCGCTGCATGTCCTGAAGATTTCTAATTGAGATACTGCTCTCAATCTGCTTGCTGTTCATGGCAGCATCGCGTGAGAGGCGCTCGTTGGTGAGCTGGGCATGCATCTGCTCGAGTTCGAGCATTCCGGTGGCATAAGCCAGCTCAGCTTCACGTATGCGTTCGCCGGTACCGCTGCCGATGCTGTCAAGGCGGCGCTCGTTGGTGACGTTGGCCTTGAGGTGACTCACCGCCATCTCCTTGGTGCGAATTTTCATTTCGAGGTCAGTGAGTAGAGTAGCATTGGCCAGGCGGGTCTGCTCGATTTCATTCTGTTTCATGGTAACCTCGTCGGCCATGCGGCGGTACTCGGTCTCAGTCTGCTGCAGGTCGAGACGCAGGAGAGATTGCCCGGCGCTCACCCGGTCACCCTCGTTACAGTATACCTCCATGATTTTAGTAGACACCGGTGATACGACAGCCTGCTCGTAGAGAGGTACTATTTTGCCTGATGCCGGCACGGTGCTTTCCAATACACCCATCTGAGCTTCTCCAAAGGTGAGTTCATTTACTTTGATGGGACTGGACAGCAGGGCGGGCAAGATGAGAATGGCAGCGATAAGTACAATAGCTGTTATCGTAATTTTTATAAACAGCGGACGCCGATACATCCTACGTTCTTCTTTTGTAAGTTCTCTATCCATTTTATCAGTGATTTAATTTCGTTGTCGATTTTGACATTTATAATATCAAAATGCGTGCCAAAAAATTAAACAACAGAATATCAATTGATTAAATGAATAAGAGGGTGTCCGTATCCGTACACCTGTCCGCAAACTTACCCTCCTCCTGTCCGCATAAATAAGATAATTCGTTTAATTTTAGAACTTTTAGTTAACTTTGCTAAGCAACAATTATTAAATCGGTCATAAAAGCTATGTCAAAAAAGCAAATTGAATACGTGACTTGTGTCATTGGTGCCTTATCGCTGATGACAGGGAAACCATGTTCTTCAATATATCAAAAACTAAATCAAGCCGGAGTAATCAAGGATTATTTAGTATCAGCATATGATGTTCTCCATACCTTTAGCCTCGAATACGTGGCAGAGGATGTAATCGAATTAATGAAGAAGAAAGGGTATTCGCTATGTTAGTCTATCATTCATCTGACCAGTGTTTTAGAGAGCCCGATGTTGTGCATTCTCGTGATGCACTTGATTTTGGGAGAGGGTTTTATGTAACAAGGCTTAAGGAGCAAGCTGAAAAATATGCAAAGCGGTTCCTTCGAGCCGGCAATGATGCTTATCTGCACATTTTTGACTATACGCCTGACTCTGATATGCAAA
>JAAVGQ010000007.1 GCA_014800105.1 Bacteroidales bacterium
GCATCCTGATGAAAGGTACTATATCTTCGGCCGCGAGGGTGGAGTAGAATTGGCTAAAGAGCTGGGCGTGAAGTTGCTTGCTCAGATTCCAATCGTGGGTTCAATCTGTGAGCGCGGCGACGGCGGCGAGCCCATCGCGCTGGGTGATACCGTTGCATCTCACGCATTCATTCACCTTGCCCACGAGGTTATCGATGCCGTTGAGAATCGTAACCAGACTTTGCCTCCCACTCATAAAGTAGAACTGAAATGAAACCTGAAATTCTTATAATTAACGGACCCAATCTGAATCTCGTGGGTCGTCGCGAGCCGGGAATATATGGCAGCCGTTCTCTTGACGAATATCTTGACGAACTTGCACGGTTGATGCCTGAGGTTAAACTGACACGTCTCCAGTCCAACCACGAGGGTGACATAATCGACATGCTTCATGAGAACGGTTTCGATTCAAATCTCAAAGGTATAGTGCTTAATGCAGGGGCGTATACTCACACCTCGCTTGCAATTGCTGACGCTATCGCGGCAATCAATGTCCCCGTGGTCGAGGTACATATCAGTAACGTGCATGCACGCGAGGAGATACGCCATCATTCGATGATAAGTCCCGTGTGCCGTGGCGTGATTGCCGGTTTTGGTCTTGATAGTTACAGGCTTGCGGTTGAAGCCATAAAACAATTCCAGTCACCTGAATGACACCTGAACTCGAAGAATATATCCTCAATCACATTGATACCGAGCCGCCTCATCTGAAGAAGCTCGCTCGCGACGTGAATGTGTATCTGCTTTATCCCCGCATGTGTTCGGGCCACCTGCAGGGACGTATCCTGAATATGCTCACAACCATGATTGCTCCACGAAGGGTTCTGGAACTCGGAACGTATGCAGCTTATTCTGCGCTGAGTATTGCCGGAGCATTGGGGGACGGTGCCGAGCTTCACACAATCGAGGTTGATGACGAGATGGAGGATTTCATCAAGGAAAGACTCGACGGTGCCCCCGGCGGGGAGAAAGTGTATCTCCACATAGGTGACGCATTGCAGTTGATTCCCGAATTAAGCAAAGCCGGCCTTTGGGATCTCGTGTTTATAGATGCCAATAAACGTCACTATGTTCAGTACTATGAGNCTGTTATGAAGTACATGCGCCCGGGAGGGTATATNTTTGCTGACAATACCCTGTGGGACGGAAAGGTTACNGACCNGGTACTGAACCATGACCCGCAGACGCGCGGTATAGTAGNCTTCAATGACCTCGTGGCAAACGATTCACGCGTCGANCGNGTTATNTTACCGTTGAGAGATGGTCTTACGATAATACGNGTAAAACCATAATTNGCGTAATAAAATTATTAATAAAGAGATGATAAAGAATCTTTTATTCGATATGGGCGGCGTCATTCTCGATATTGACCGCAGCCGTGCGATAAAGGCGTTGAAAGAGGCCGGAATGCCACGCCCTGAAGACCTTTTGGGTGATTACGGGCAGAAAGGNCCGTTCCTGGCATTGGAGCGTGGCGAGATATCAGTAGAGGAGTTTCATGAACAGCTACGTCAATACTTTGACCGCCCGGTGACCGATGATGCCATCGATGATGCCTTCTGCGAGTTTCTTACGGGTATTCCCGTGGAGCGACTCCGAGCTCTTGAGGAACTAAAGAAGAAAGGATATAACATGTATTTGTTATCGAATACCAATGCCCTCATGTGGGANAAATATATTCTCAATGAGTACAAGAAGGATGGCCACGATATTGATTACTACTTCGATGGTATTATCGCATCGTTCCAGGTNAANGCNTATAAGCCTGAGAAGGAAATCTTNGAGGCTGCAGAGCGTATCCTTGGTATCAAGCCTGAGGAAACATTGTTCTTTGACGACTCGCAGGCTAATCTTGACGCTGCTGCCGGTCTTGGATTCAACACTGCGTTGGTGACTGGGGAGCGTGGTTTTATTGAATATTTTAAAGATTAAATTCACGCGATGCAACACGTTGCGGCAGTGGTAGGTACATTTGACGGTGTTCACAGGGGGCACCGTTTCCTGCTTGGCGTGCTATCACGATTATCCCGAGAGAGCAACCTCACGCCTCGTGTTTACACATTTGAGAAACACCCGCTTGAGATAATAGCGCCTGACCGTGCTCCNCTAATGATTGACAGCGCNAGCGAGAAANTGTCTTTATTGANAGAGANGGTNGAGGATATAGAATTGCTTGATTTNTCGAAGGTGAGGAATCTTACNGCACGCGAGTTTATGGAAATGCTCGTTNGTGACGGCGTTGAACTTCTGCTCGTGGGGCACGATAANCGCTTNGGCAGTGACGGATTGCGCACGGTTGAAGAATTNATTGAAGCTGCCCGGGGACTGAATCTGCGAATAGTAGCCGCGCCGGCTTTGACTGACAAGGATGGCCGGGAGNTAAACTCCACCCAGGTGCGCCAGGCTCTGGAACGTGGCGATGTTGAGTNNGCTGCCNGCTTGTTGGAGCGGCCTTACTCTTTAACCGGCACAGTCGTGAAGGGAAAGCAATTGGGCCGGACTATCGGATTNCCNACNGCTAANCTNTGNCCCNNNGNAACNGNTAGAAANCTTGTGCCTGCCAACGGAGTCTATGCCTGNGAGGTCAATATTGGAGACNATAGTTTCCCGGCAATGGTTAACATTGGNGTGAGACCGTCAGTTGACGGTGAGGGNGCGTCCCGTTCAATNGANGCGAATATAATAGGCTTTGGCGGAAATCTTTANGGCACAGAGCTATCCNTCAAGTTTATAAAGAGATTACGTGACGAAAANAAGTTTGACTCGCTTGACGCATTGAAATCGCAACTCGAAAAGGATCGCGTGGCTACTGAAGCGGTTATGAACGCTTTTTGTAAGTAATCGCAGCCAGGCTTAGCGCAAGCAGTGCATAGCCGGTGAGCCACAGGAATTGACTGCGTAGTTCAAAGATTGTAGTTCCCTTGAGGTAGATAGAGCGCATAATCTCATTAAAAAAACGTGGCGGAACAGCGTATGTTACATATTGTGCCCACTGAGGCATTGAGCCAATGGGGGTAAATAGTCCACCCATCAGCTGAAAAATAATGATGAACGCGAACATTACGAATATAGTCTGGAGCATCGTCGTTGACTTGTTGGCAATTGTAACTCCGAGTCCTGACATTATCAGGCTAAGCAGAACAGTTGCAAGATAGATGCCGGCTATATTTCCGGCCGGAGCCAAACCATAAACAATGTAGCCAATGAAAATACCTACCGTCACGACCAGCATGCCNGTTATCCAAAAGGGAATCAGTTTGGAAAGCACAAAGATAGTCCTGCTTACGGGTGTAACATTCATAGCCTCAATGGTACCGGTCTCCTTTTCGCNTACAAGATTAAGCGCCGGCAGGAAGCCACATATCATGATAATAAGGAAAACCATGAGGGCCGGTATCATATAGTGGCGGAAGTTAAGCGTGGGATTAAACCTATACAGGANGCTTGTCATTGTCTTGGGAACGTTTCCGATACTTTCTATCCGGGCTGAAAGCAATGTTGCAGTTGCTGAGTTTGCNACGTATTGCATGCCTAACATTCCCTTGTTGGCATTCACTCCGTTAGCCTCAACGTCAAGCTTGGAATTGTCGCGAGCGAAGTGGGGCGGAATGGAAAGAATTACGTCAGCTTTATTATTTTCAATATAATCCATCGCTTCATCGTGAGTGCCTACGATTGACAGTACTGACAATTCATGCGATGCGTCAATATCNGCGATAATGCGTCTTGANAGCTGGCTGTGATCGTTGTCAACTACAACTACATCAACATTTTTNACGTCAAACGTCGCAACGAGCGGAATTATGAGCAGGGCCATGACGGGCATCATGATAATCATTTTCGGTATGATTGGATTGTGGCGCATCATNGTTATTTCCTTGCGCAACAGGGCTCCAAGTATTCTTAAACTCATAGCATTATCTTTTAGAATTGAATTTACCCAGCTGGGCTACCAATAACACCGGTATCATTCCTGCCATTATCAGGACCTCGTCAATTACGCCCATGAGGTCAATCTGCTGAATCATGAGCTTTCGCATTGCTGAGATATACCATCGGGCCGGTATTATACAGGAAACGCCTTGCAGTATAACAGGCATGTTGTCAATGGGAAACAGCATCCCTGAAAGCATGATTACCGGCACCATGAAAAGCATGGCTGACACGATGAGAGCTGAGACCTGATTGTCAACCATTGCTGACACAAACAGACCTATACTGAGAGACAGAATAATGTAAAGTAGGGATACGGCAATGACTGAAAGTATTGAGCCATCAGCCGGAAGCCCAAGCACGGTGTAGGCCATAGTCAGCATTATGGCAAGTATCATGCAGGAGAGAATAAAGTAAGGGATAAGCTTGCCTAAGATAATGTTGATGGGGCGAACGGGCGAGACGAGCAGGAGATCCATTGTCCCGGTTTCCTTTTCCCTGACAATGGAAACCGAGGTCATGATTGCGCATATGAGAATGAAAATCATGCCCATTATTCCGGGCACGAAGTTGTAGGAGCTCTTCATCTGTGGGTTATACAACGTGCGGGTAATTATCGGGCTG
This sequence comes from Bacteroidales bacterium, assembly GCA_014800105.1. Classification (GTDB taxonomy): domain Bacteria; phylum Bacteroidota; class Bacteroidia; order Bacteroidales; family Muribaculaceae; genus JAAVFS01. Next base: position 4,597 of record JAAVGQ010000007.1, read on the forward strand.
TCGGTTTGTGGAGTCAGGATTCCTGAAATATAGGACACCGCGGCCTGTGCAACGGTGGGATTGGAGGCATCAACGATAATCTGGTGAGGAGTTGCATTGCCGTCAGAGCGCAGGATGAGCGCGACATCGATCTTCCCTTGTCGCAGCAGGGATTCCACTTCAGGGTTGCTGCTTATTCCCTCAAAGGTGAAATAGGAATTGACGTCAAGTGACTGAATGATTTGACGGGTTACGTCAGTGTACCGGTCAGTGACAACGGCAACACGAATGTTGTTAACCTCGGTAGATATCGCGAAGCCGAATAAGAGAAGAAGTACCAGAGGCATGACAAGCGTGATGAACATCGTGCGCTTGTCCCGAACGATGTGGATAGCTTCCTTTTTTATTAATGAGCCTATAATATTCATTTTATTCTGATCTTTGAGCATCTTTAGCAACTATGCGGAAGACTCCGTCCATAGAGTCAGCATGATACTTAGCTTTTAGAGCTGCGGGCGTGTCAAGGGCTGCAATTTTTCCGTCAACCATTATTGACACCCTGTTGCAATATTCGGCTTCGTCGAGATAGTGGGTGGTGACAAATACAGTCATGCCGGATGACGAAGCCNGNTAGATAAGTTCCCAGAACTTGCGGCGTGTAACCGGGTCAACGCCACCGGTAGGNTCGTCAAGGAATACTATCTCGGGGTTGTGGATGGTTGCGGTGGCGAATGCGAGTTTCTGCCGCCAGCCCACGGGAATTGAATTTACGCGCNAATTTANCATGTTTTCCATGTCAAGGNGTTTCATGATTGANANCGTTCGTTCCTTGATTTGCCTGTCACTTAAGCCATAAATTGTNGAGAATAGACGCAGGTTCTGTTCAACGGTGAGATCGCCGTAAAGCGAAAACTTCTGGCTCATNTAGCCNATGTGGCGCTTGATTTCCTCGCCTTGAGTATTTATATCAAAGCCGGCTACTGTTCCGGTGCCTGACGTGGGGTAGCTCAGGCCGCAGAGCATTCGCATGGCGGTGGTTTTTCCCGCTCCGTTGGCACCGAGGAACCCGAAAATCTCCCCTTTACCAACATCGAAGCTGATGCTGTCAACGGCGGTAAATGCCCCGAAACGCTTTGTGAGGGCATTGACTGAGATTGCTAAGTTATTGCCGGTCATCGCTTGTGAGTTTAATGAATAGGTCTTCGATAACGCCATTGGCGGGATAGATTTTAACGNCGGTTATCCCCATTGACTCAAGCTTTTTTGTTACCTCAGCTGCGNTAAAAGTCTTNGAGCCTACAACGTGGAGCGTGGCTCCGAATGTATAGCAGTTCTCGACTTCAGGAAGTTTTCTCAATCCGGCAAGAAGACGGAACATGTCAGGCGCTACGGCATTATAGAGGTTCTCGTCAATGCCGGCTACGAGGCGCGAGGGAGTATCGGTGCGCAAAATCTTGCCGTGATCAATCATAGCTATGCGGTCACAGCGGGTTGCTTCATCCATGTAGGATGTAGAAACCAATATCGTTATTCCATAGTTTTTTAGCGTGGCGAGCATATCCCAGAATTCGCTGCGNGATACTGCATCCACTCCTGTTGTAGGTTCATCAAGCAAGAGAATAGGGGGACGGTGAATAAGAGCGCAACTTAACGCCAGTTTTTGCTTCATGCCCCCTGAAAGTTTTCCGGCAGGACGATTGGGAAATTTTGCAAGCTGGCTGAAAATCGGGGCTATAAGGTCGTAATTGTCTTTAACTGAAACCCCAAAGAGTGCTGCAAAAAAATTAAGATTCTCTGAAATTGATAAATCAGGATAGAGAGAGAACCGCTCGGGCATGTAGCCAATTTTTCTGCGCAATGCGCGGTAATCTTTTATTGTGTCAAGGCCAAGAACGGTAAGCTTTCCACTGTCAGGTGTCAGCAACGTTGCAAGCAGGCGGTAAAGGGTGCTTTTACCGGCACCATCAGGTCCGATAAGGCCGAACATCTCTCCTTCACCTACCGAGAAACTGACGTGATCGAGTGCCCGGATATCACCGAAGGACTTGCAAACGTCTTCTATCTCAACGACATTGCTCATAGACGAACCTCTCCATACTGACCGAGCTTAAGACGGCCATCATTCTTGACTGCAATCTTCACGGCGTAAACAAGGTTAGCCCTGCTGTCCCGGGTCTGTATTGACTTGGGAGTAAATTCACTCTCCTCAGCTATCCAAGTTATGGTNCCCGGATATTCGTACTGCNNGTCGCCGCCAAAATCAGCTATTACCGTAACCTGCCGACCAATCTTAATATCTGCGAGTTGAGGGGCGGTAAAATAACTGCGAAGATAAATATCATTGAGGTCAGCGAGTTTCACAAGTGGTTTCCCCGGAGTGGCAAACTCGCCTGGCTGGGCGTACTTGATTAGAACCGTCCCGGTAATCGGAGACTTGATGACACTGCGGTTAATCAAGTCNTCAACCTGCTCCGTGCGATACTGGAGAGCCACGGCGTTATCAGAAATGGTATTGCGGTTTTTCCCGAGGGTTGACAATTGAGCTTTGAGCTGGTCGCGGAGGGTATTGAGCTGGGCCTGAGCNTCATCGAATTGTTTTTGAGTGGTTGCTCCGTCAGCAAGTAACCTTTTCTGGCGGTCAACTTCATTCTGCCAGTGAGTAATCTGTGTGCGGATGCTTGCGACCTGGGTGGCAACATCGGGTGACGAAGACTGTGCAGCCTGCTGTTCATTCATTATCTGCAGCTTTTGCAGATATAGTGCCGCAGTATCTATCAGTGCTATCTGTGAGCCGATATTTATATTATCGCCTTCATTGGCGTTCAGAAAGATGATTTTGCCGGTCGTTTCGGCTGACACGGTTACTGTCGTAGCCTCAAAAATGCCTGTCGCATCGTAGTTCTCAGTCTTTGAGCAAGAGGAAAACAACAGGGCAATCGCTGAAAAAATATATATAGTCTTCATTGGTTAAGGGTGTTTTTGAGTTTATATATGTTTTGAACGAGCTGGATCCGGTGGTACGCTGCATTGAGTTTCGCCTGATTTTCATCATTGATTTTCGTGAGAAGTGCTGTAGCATCAATGACTCCGTTGTTAAGTTGAGACTCGGCGCTGCGACGTACATTCCGGCGTAATTCCACAATGCGCGAGTCTTCTTTCATAATCGCACGCATTCCTTCAATCTCGCTTTTTTCGCGTGTGGATTGCAGGTCACTGTTGAAAAGGAAATTGTCACGTTCAACTTCTATCATCTTGGAGTTGAGGCTGAGTTTCTTTTTATTGATATTCCTTGTGTAAAGGGCATCGACATTCCAGCTCACTTTCACGCCCGCCATGATGTTGAATGACAGGTTGCGGTTAGACATGCTCTCGAAATAATTGAAACCGGGATAGCCATAGTAAGCTTGCGTAAAGAATCCGGCACGCGGCATTATTGAAGCNTCGATAGCCTTCTNGCGGGCAAGNTTGAGGGCGGTCTGCCGGTCAAAGAGGGACAACTCGGGNCGAGCTGATTCATTGTTTTCCGGCATGACAGCCTCGGGACAGGCAAGCTCGCGGTTGCCAATCTCCTCAGCAATGTATATGGAAAGCACTTCTTTGTATCCGGTAAGGGCATTCTCAGCTGCAGTNAGGTTCTGCTTGAGAGTGAGGATCTGAGCCTCGACCATGTCAGCGTCACTTTGCATTGCCACGCCGTTCTTTACCATTGATTCGAGTTTCAGCAAGTTTGCATTCATCAGCGAGATCGTTGATTCGGACTGCTTTATCTGCTCCTGTAGCAAAAGNATTCCGAAATATATGCTTTCTACCTGCGAGCGAANAGCNTANAGTTGCACATCAAGCGCTGCCTTTGATTCGGNAAGTGACGCCTGTTCTATCTCCCTGGCGGCCTTAGATGTTCCCCCGTCCCAAATGGTCTGGTTCAGCTCGGCTGCTACTTTATACTGGAGTTTGCTCATTCCTTTAAGGTGAAAATTGTTTTGAGCCAGCATGTTGGATAAAATTTCNGGAAATGCGGGAACTGTATTCTGGATAGTTCCCTGACCCGACAGGCCGATGCGCGGTAACCATGCCCGGTTAATGTCGCTTATGTTCAGTTTGGTTGAGTGTTCAAGTAAACCGTATTTCTTTATCACGGGATAATTTTCTTCAGCCCGCTGCANGCAGTAGTCAAGCGTTACGTCAGCGTTCCCGTAGAAAATNACGGAAATCACCAGAAGGATGANCGTTAAGATTCTTGTCATATCTTTATTTTTCGCATTATTGTTTCGATGTTTTCTTTTTTGCGCTCTTCGAGGAATTTTTCCCTGTCGNCAAACAGTTCCGGCATCAGCTGTTCTACTACCGGCCTGGCAAGAAAGGAGAAGATATCCAATGATACAATGTCAAGCAGTAGCATTTCAGCGTTAATNAGTCGACATTCACCGCGTGAGGCGGCCTCGTCAATTTGCTGCTGTAATTTTGTTATGCTGATTTGTGCATTGGTCCTGATTGTNTGGGCAAGTAATTCCATGCGCTCAGGGTGCGAGTAAACTTCGCGAATGAAGAATTGAGGAAGATGAGGATTTGCGCCAATGAAGTCCAGGTGCCNGGTAATCGCCTCACTGATATTTTCAAAAAGGGGACGGTCAGAGGCCACAAGTGAGTTGAGCATCAGCTCTCCAAGAGCCGACATTTTTTCACTTATTACCTTTTCAAATAAGTTTTCTTTTGACCGGAAATAATAGTGAAGCATGGCATGCGTCACCCCGGCATCCTTGGCTATNGANGTAGTGCGGGCGGCATCGAATCCTTTGAGGATAAATTCCCTTTCNGCTGATGCAAGTATCTTTTCTTCAGTGGTTTGNNTGGNCATTGTGGGTGNNATNTGNGNTGTTAACAANGTTNANNAACAANNTTNNTAATGCAAAGCTACAAAAATATTTTGTAACTCCAATAATGTAAAAAAAATCAGTAGTTGAGGTCGCGAAGGAGCTGGCGTATGCGCTGGTAGGTGGTGATGCGGGTGGGTACGAGCGGGAGGCGCAGCTCGTTCTCGATGAATCCCATGGCGTGGAGCAGGCACTTTACTCCGGCGGGATTGCCGTCGACAAACAGCAGGCTGAACAGCTCGGTGAAGCGGTGGTGGATGAGTAGCGCTTTCTCGAAGTCACCGGCAAGGGCGAGGCGCACCATGCGTGAAAATTCGCGCGGGAAAGCATTTCCTACAACCGAGATTACGCCCACGGCGCCAAGTGTGATAAGCGGGAACGTTATCCCGTCGTCACCTGAGATTACCATGAAATCATGGGGCTTACGCTTGATGATGTCGTCCATCTGGTTGATATTGCCTGATGCTTCCTTGATGCCGATGATCTTGTCAGGGTGTTCCTCGGCAAGCCGCAGTGTGGTTTCTGCGGTCATATTTACGCCCGTGCGTCCCGGCACATTATACAGAATGATGGGGAGTGGAGATGCCTGGGCAATGGCGTAATAGTGTTGATAGATTCCTTCCTGTGAT
>JAAVGQ010000115.1 GCA_014800105.1 Bacteroidales bacterium
CTATTTCCCTATCTAAAAGTGGAATCCCAACCTCGGGCAACTACCGCAACTATCACGATACCGCTAATGGCAGAGTAGGGCACACCATCGATGCCCGCACCGGTTATCCGGTGCGGGCCAATGTGCTGAGTGCAACGGTAATCGCGCCTACGTGTGCCCGGGCTGACGCTCTTGCAACTGCTTGCATGGCAATGGCTCCCGATTCAGCATTGATGATGATTGAAGCAGCCGACTCCACTAAATGTCTTCTCGTTGTGTTGAATCCCGCTGATAGCATCCTGTATCTTCATGAATCTCCCAGATTTCCATGATTTGCATTTTTTGAAGATATTATAATGCACTGCGGCTGGCGGGAATCGCTCCGGCCAGCCGCAATGTGTGCTTTTCAATTAGTAAAGAAGAGTATATTCGTTTAATTTAATACTTATGAATTCCGTTAGCTTTCGTCGCTTTATCGTTTTCACGAACCGCGCGGCAAGCGGTGGAGAGAAGGAGGATACTTGAAGTTATGGGGGAAGGGGGGATTAGTTATTGTAGTCAGCGAGCATGCCCTGGAGTTTCTGGCGTGCAAAGAAGATTCGGCTCTTGATAGTGCCGAGGGGAAGACCCATCTTCTCAGCAATCTCGTTGTACTTATATCCAGCTACGTGCATTGAGAAGGGAATGCGGTAGTCATCACTGAATGAGTTGATAGCGTCTGTAATTTCGTTAGCTGCGATTGAACCTTCGGGAGTCTCGAAACCTGAATCCTGGGGAAGGTTGAGGTGGTAGAGGTCCTCAGTCTGGTCGATGATGGTAGCTGAGCGAACAACCTTGCGGTAGTTGTTGATGAAGATGTTGCGCATGATTGTGAATACCCAACCCTTGAAGTTGGTGTTCTCAGCATATTTGTCCTCGTTGTCAAGAGCCTTGAGGGTGGTGTCCTGAAGGAGATCGTATGCATCGTCACGGTTGCTGGTGAGCATGTAGGCGAAGTTGAGGAGGTTTGACTGGAGGGCGAGAAGGCGGCTTTCGAAATTCTTGGAACTCATAATTGTAATTTTTAAAGGATTATTGTTAGCTTAATGTTTCGTGTAAGTATCGTTTGTGTTACGATTACATTGCAAATGTACAACATATTTTATTAACACCAAAATTTTTCGCTACTTTTTTCAAAAAAATTACAAAAAAATTACAGTCATAAAAATTAGCACTGTGAATCAAGTAGTTATAATATTACAAGTTCGGAGTTTCTGTAACGCAAAATATCTTCCGGCTATAGATTGTAAGTTATTTCTCCTATTAATATTTATTATTATGTATTACACTCCATGAAAAAATTGTAACATCTGCGTAATTGTGTTACATACAATTCCGCTTGTTACATTGTTATACGATTTTTGTAACATCCCGGCGCTCGAAAGCATCAATGAAGCTGTCAGGAGTGATGTTGTATATGTTTATTCCGCGTTTAACTGCCCATGCCTGTATCTCGTGGTAAGCCTTAAATGCAATGTGATAACTGAGGAAGAGGTCATGGAGATGATGATTTGTGTAGACAGCTTCTATGCGTTTCAGTTCTTGTCGGTCATCATTATAGAAATGTGGTAAATTAGTAATGACGCGATTGTCTGGTGCCACACTAAGGGTTTTAGTCCATGAATGGTCTGCGCCGGCGAGGTAGATGTTATTGAATCCCATCCACGAGCCAATCATGATTGATGGTATAAGCACGTTTCGGGGACGAGGCATTCCAAGTCGATGATTGAACGTAAAGTCAGTGAGCCATGAATACCCCTCGATTCCCACTGCATTATAGAAAACTATAGAGATGTTGCTGCCGGCAAGTAATGACATAATTTTGCTTGCTCCACGGGGAACGAATAGGNTCATATCCCAATCAACACGCCTTAGGTTTTCCAAAAGTCTCGCAACATTGGCATCCGTTGTCGCTTCGTAGAAGTGAGGATCGGCCAGCGTGTAGAATTGAGGTTTGATTTCAAAGAATGATGGTGTATTGGCTGCAAAATTTACAGCCATAGTGGGCATAGATTTCAGAAGTTCAATATGTTCATCGAGAAGATTCCGTAGCGAGGGGCCATTGCCCATGATAATAAGGCTCTTTCCGTCTTTACTGCATGCGGGAATACTCGTACTCCTTGACTGGAGCAGTATCTTCCCGAGGCTCTTGATTGTCTGCGCTATCTTCATTTATTAAATCGATTAAATCAGTTCATACTATAAAGTTATAACAAAATTTTTAGAAACACATAAAAAGCGTCGGTCTCACGCCATAAATGGAGCGAGAACGGTGGTATGTGGGAATAAATCTTCCGTAGATACTTACTTTAAAATCGTGATATTATTAACCGCTTGAAAGTATAACTTNATTATTCGCATGAGTTGGTATATATAAAAAGGTAACAGCCCGGAGGGAGGGTGCTCCGGGCTGAATGTAATCGTTGTAACATTTATTGCCTAGCCGGCTCTAAAGGCTCGAATCGTTGTAGTCGTGTGTCTGCAGGTAGTTNGTGACCGAGACGGGAGTGAAACCCGTGAGTCGGCAGAAGCTGTTACCGTCAAAGGTGAGTGTCGACAGCTGTGCTTTCAGGGACAACTTGTTGAATCCGGTGACCGGCAGATAGTTGCCTATGCGGGCAAGAATGCGTGCATGCTTTNGTGAAATAGAGTAAACTCTTTTGTGACGCAATCTCCATGCAAGAGCTTCAACGAGGTCATGGCGCAACGGATCGTTACCATCAGTAATATTCCAGATTCCAGACTGTGCCACTGCCATGCGGGCTGCGCGTGCAACGTCAACGGCATGGACTACACTTACACGGGCATCGTTACCCGTCACGTGGCGGTAAGTACCGCGGTAAATGCTGTTGACAAGTCTGCGTAGTTCGCCACCCATGCCGGTACCCACTACCATGGCAGGACGCAAGATTGAAAGCTTGACNCCNTTGTTNTCNCACCAGCGCGTGAGGAATCCCTCGACGTCACGTTTAGCCTGAGCATCACGCCTGGTGGGTGACAAAGGTGTTTTCTCATCAATNCTTTCCCCCTCGTTGAGACCGTAAACTATTGATGACGAGATGTACACCATCGATTGGGGTGGAGNGNTTTCAAGAGAGCGGGCGAGCGAGCGGACCTCATCAAGAGCCGTGGCTGCATTGAAGCTTCCTGAGTCAGTTCCGTCAACATGGATTACGCAATCCATCGCGGCAGGCATTACGGGNGATTCAGTNGCGAGGTCTACCTTCATCCCTGCAAGGTCTCCGCGCCCTAACATCCATATTGAAGTATCTGACGGGTAGTNTTCCTGAAATTCGCGAAAAAGATAAGGTGCCATGAAATCATGAGCACCTGTAATCAGAATATTAGAGAGTAAGTTAGTCATAAATCATATTACCAAAAGTGAGAGAGCGATAATTTTTTTTAACGGTGGTTATTATTGACCGTTGTTATCATCCATTTTAGGTAGGATGCCGAGAGTAGCGTTCACGTTGTAGGTTCCCTTAATCTTTTCAGTGTCGATAGTACACTTGAAGCTTACGTGCATCTCGCCGGTCCACTGGCCTGAAACGGTGAAGTTAGTGATTTTGTAATCAGGATAGGGCGTTTCACCTATATANGGAGTGAGTTCGTTTAAGCTTGCTGAGTAGCCGTANTGGTTGAAAATGTAGGGGAGGTTCTTGAACGTCATGTTAAGCGCGGGCATCTTGTCAGCAAACTTCATGTTGAAAGCTGCTACCATNGCCTGAGTCTTTTCAGGGTCAAACTGAATGCCGTANAAAGATGTCTGGGTATCGTTGACATAGTTGTTACCATTTTCATCAGTTACAGTGGTGGTGCCCCAGAAGTAAGAAGGGTTGAAGATTATGCGAACTTCGTCCTTGTCATCAACAGTGAAGCTTGAAACAATCAGTGGGAAACCCTGGTTATTGAGGTAACGGCTGTAGTACTCGAATGAATAGTTGGTGAGAGTGTGGATGGTTCCGTTATAGTTAGACACTACTGACGGGAGCTTGACAACCATGGCGCCCTTTTCGTTGAAGGAATACTTCTGTTCAGGAATCTCAATGTTTACATACTCTCCGCCGGCAAGACGCAGGTTGAGNATTTCGAGTTTTGTGAGACCTTTGTCAGGATTAGTTGTGAGCTTGTACTGAGCTTGGTTATTGGTGAGAGTTTCACCTGTAGTGTTGTTGGTTGCGTAAGTAAGGATATAGGGAGAGAAATCCTGATTGATTACGGTTCCTTCTGATTCACCAAGGCATGAAGTGAGGCCGAGGACAGCGATAAGAGAAAAAATAAGGCTGTAAAATTTCATTGTGTATACTTAATTAGTTATTTTCAAAATTGGTTATTGTTAAATTCTGGATACACAAAGAAAACGAAAATAACAGAAATATATTACATTACCTCTGTTAATCTATGTTAGGGATNGTTACTAACTATTATCTTGATAGTAAATCGATGTTGAGCGAGAGTGAGGCTCCGGCAGTGAATGGTGCGCCTCGTTGCACAAACTCGTTGCCCATTGACTTGAAATAGAATGTATCGTAGGCGGTGTTGAGGAGATTGTCGGCCCACGCGCGGAGNGTGAAAATACCGCTGGTAACTGACACCGTAANNGCCACCGGCATGTAGAAATCCTGGCGGCGTGAGTTATCTTCATTCCAGTAAATCGGGCCGGTACCTTTGGCTGAGAGGAGTACCTCAAGATTTTCAATGTGGGCGNCCGGGAACGAGTTGTGATAGGTGAGTCCCATGAACGCTGTGTTGAGGGGAGCGTAAGGTACGAACTTTCCGCTGTAATCCTCACGCCCGTCGTTGTAGTCAACAAAGCGGGCATCAGCGTGGCCCCACGATGCGTTCAATCTCCAGCATGGTGTGATGTCATAGCGNAAGGTAATCTCGGCGCCGGTGCTGCGGGTGCGCCCTGCATTATCCATTACGCGTCCCGTTGTCGTGCCGGCAGGGAAGCGGGTGAGCTGCTGGTCACGGCAGTCAATATAGAACACGCAGCCGTCTATACTCATGTTCCCTTCAAGGAAGTTGAGNTGNGTACCGGCCTCGTAGTTATAGCTGCGCTCAGGCGAGTAGCCCACAATTTCGTCAACGTCATAGAGCTGGGACATGCCCATTGACTCCATAAGCTTTTGCTGGAGGAAATCGCTGAACATCTGGGTGTTGAAACCGCCTGGCTTGTAGCCCTTGGCCATGGAGAGATATACGTTGCCACCGTCAGGTTGCAAGCGATACATGACGCTGAGGCGGGGTAGCAGTTCAACGTAGGTGTGTGACAGGCGGTCAGTTATATCAAGATTCACATTTTCATGACGATACACTTTGGGATTCTCGGGGTCAGTGTGGTCATAGATTGTATAGCGACTGTTAGTGTAGTTGTGGAAACGGAGTTGAGGATTCTCGATTTCAAGTCTCAGAGAGCCTGAGAATGTGAATTTGCCGTAACGGTATTCGCTGTTATGATAGATTCCAAGGCCACGAGTGGGATGCGAGAAGTCGCTGTTGAGGACGAAATTGTTTTCATCCCATTTAATAGGGTAGTGAGGATTCGCTTCATTGCGGTTCGACTCGATGAGTCGGGCAATTCCGTCAGGAAGGAAAGTGACGGGGGCCTTCATGGTAGTGTGGCGTGTGAATCCGAAAATTCCGGCAAGCCATGAATAGCGGGAGTCAGCACTTGACCGTTTAAGAATGAAATCCTGAGTGACTGAGGTTTCATGACGACGTTGAGTGAGAGTGAAGTAGCTGTCAGGAAGGAAATCCTGGTCAAGCGTCATATTGTCATTGATGTGCTGAACTGACGTGACCGATGTAAACGAAAGCGGTCCACGGTGCCACGCGACGGTGAGCCCGTCAAGCCATGAGCTACGGCGGTAAAAGCATGTGTCATTATAGGCTATTCGGCCTGATTCAAGTGATTCATAGGGGTAGCCATGCTGGCGGTTGCGGTAAGCGCGACCGGTATTTTCTACTCGCCATTCAGTTGACGGGTACCACGCCAGTTTATACCAGGCGCTGAGCTGGCTTTCGGCGCCGACCTTTGTGCCGTTATACTCATTATTATAATAGCCGTCAAAACCGGCAACAGTTCCGCCCACGGCAGCACTGAAATTATCAGAAAATGAATGATATCCACCCACTGATGCTTTATAAGTACCATAGGTACCACCTTCCACACGGGCTTTGACTCCGTTAAACTGCAGGGGACTGAGGGTGGAAACATTGATGAGACCGCTCATAGTGTTGCGGCCATACATTGAGCTTTGTGGTCCGCGCAGGACGTCGACTCTTACCATGTCATCAATATCAAAGTCATAGTTGTCCTTGTTGAGAATAGGAATATTGTCGACGGTAAGACCAATTGCCGGCTGGTCTATGCGGGCCCCGATACCTCTCATGTAGATGGAGGATGTGATGCGGGATCCGTAGCGGGGCATGTAAAGGTTGGGAGCGAGATCACTGATGAGGTGCAGGTTGTCAATGCCCTGAACAGCTATCTCACCGCTCGTTATGGTGGTTGAGGCCAGCGGGCGCTCGTTTAATCTGTTGCCAATCTTGACTGCTGTTACTGAGACCTGGGGAAGAGCCACCAGCGTGTCAACGGCAGTTTTATCCACGTCATTAACGGTGGCACCAACCGGCACCACCGTTAACAACATTGGAAATATGATTTTATGAAACAGATTCAAACTGAAGGATTAGAGCTGAGAGTCAGGGTTGATATTGTCTTTCTCGATATCCTTGAAGTAGCGGTAAGTGTCAACCTTGAGCTCGCCGCATGCAGCCTCGTCAGCAACGATGATTGCATGGGGGTGCATCTGGAGCGCGCTTATGGTCCACATCTGGCTGATGCCGCCTTCAACACCATGCTTCAGGGCACGAGCCTTGTTGTGACCGTTCACGATGAGTATCACGCTGCGGGCTGCCATAACGGTGCCTACACCTACGGTGAGTGCGGTTTTGGGAACGAGATCAACGTTGTTGTCAAAGAAGCGTGAGTTAGCTATGATGGTGTCAGTAGTGAGAGTCTTCATGCGGGTGCGGCTGGTGAGCGATGAGCCGGGCTCGTTGAAGGCGATNTGTCCGTCGGGACCCACGCCGCCCATGAAGAGGTCGATGCCACCGTAAGAAGCAATCTTTTCCTCATATTTGCGGCACTCTTCCTCAGGATTCTCAGCGTTGCCGTTGAGGATGTTAACGTTCTCAGGGAGAATNTCGATATGGCTGAAGAAGTTAGTCCACATGAAAGTGTAGTAGCTTTCCTTGTGGTCGCGTGGAAGATTGCAGTACTCGTCCATGTTGAAAGTCACGACATTCTTGAATGAAACCTTGCCGGCCTTGTAGAGCTCGATGAGGTTGCGGTACATGCCCAGGGGAGAGCTACCGGTGGGACAACCCAGGACGAAAGGCTTTTCGGGAGTGGGGTTAGCTGCATTTATGCGGGCGGCTACATAGTTTGCAGCCCATTTTGAAACGTCAGTGTAGTCGGGTTCGATGATAAGTCTCATTGGATGATATTTTGTTGATTAGTTTGCGCAAAGATACGACTTTTTTGACGCATACCGTGCCTTTTACTGTATTAAAAAAAATCGTACCTTTGCAATTGTATGAAGATTGGAAATATAGAACTTGGTGAACGCCCTGTGATGCTGGCGCCAATGGAGGATGTGACTGACGCTTCCTTCAGGCTGATATGCAGGGAACAGGGGGCCGACATGGTTTACACAGAGTTTGTGTCGGCCGACGCCCTTATACGAAATATCGCCTCTACGACGCGAAAACTTTCCATTAACGACAACGAGCGACCGGCAGCAATTCAGATTTATGGACGCGAAGTTGCCCCCATGGTGGAAGCTGCCCGCATTGCCGAGGCTGCCGGACCTGATTTGATTGACATCAACTTCGGTTGTCCCGTAAAGAAGGTTGCCGGTAAAGGCGCCGGGGCAGGAATGCTCCGCGACATCCCTCGTATGCTTGAGATTACACGTGAGGTGGTCAAGGCCGTGAAGCTTCCCGTGACTGTCAAGACACGCCTGGGTTGGGATCACGAGAGCAAGATTATCGTAGAGCTCGCCGAGCAGTTGCAGGATTGCGGCATTCAGGCTCTTACCGTGCATGGTCGCACTCGCTCGCAGATGTATACCGGCAGTGCTGACTGGGAAATGATTGCCCGCGTGAAAGATAATCCACGCCTCACCATTCCACTCATAGGCAACGGTGATATTACCACGCCCCAGGCTGTAGTGGAAGCTTTCAATCGGTATGGAGTTGATGGAGTGATGGTGGGCCGTGCCTCAATTGGCCAGCCATGGATTTTCAATGAGATGAAGCAATATATGCAGAATGGCGAAATTGTTAATCCGCTGTCGGTTGCTGAAAAATTTAAACTTCTCAAGCGCCAGATACACGAAAGCATAGACCGCATTGACGAGTATCGCGGCATTCTCCACATCAGGCGTCATCTTGCAGCATCCCCTCTGTTCAAGGGTATTCCCAATTTCCGTGATACCCGTATAGCTATGCTTCAGGCTCCCACGCTTCCTGAGCTTGAGGCTATACTTGCTCACATCGAGAATGACATCCTCTCACAGTAATACTAACTAATTTTAAGAATCACATGCGCTTACTATATACTTTATTAATTTCACTCGTAGCCGCAGTTACCGGCTTGGCCCAGAATATCCAGCACCACGTTGTGGAGGTTGGGGACTTCACTCATCTTGAGGTCGACCATGCCATAAATGTTGACTACTGCTCGGTAGCCGATTCAGCCGGCCTGGCCGTTTTTGATGCAGCCCCTGAAATCACTAATTATATTCAGTTCAAGAATAACGGCAAGGGGAAACTCGAAATCGAGATTGAACTCAATGAAGATAATCAGTATCCCAAGAATCTTCCCACGCTGAAAATTTATTCCCGTTTTCTCACTCACATTGAAAACTCGGCCGACTCAACCGTGCGTGTAATGTCGGTCAACGCGGGTCCCAAGTTCAAGGCGGTACTCATTGGTAATGGCCGTCTCTCGTTGAAGGATGTCTTCACTGATGACCTCACTGCCAAGATAATGACCGGACGCGGACAACTTGCCATTTCAGGGAAGACGCAGAAAGCTCATCTTTCAATCACCGGAGTAGGTGCAATTCAAGCTGACGAGCTCGTAGCCGAGGAGGTGACAGCAACAGTGACGGGCCCCTGTACTATC
>JAAVGQ010000116.1 GCA_014800105.1 Bacteroidales bacterium
AATGGGAACCATCAACAAAGCATCAAGACGCTTCCTTGGTTTACCGTGCAAGATTTGGCAGCGGAGGTCATGTAAATGAAGATATTAATCTTGTTAAGACTGAAGTAATACCTAATCATGATCTTTTGGTCGGGGGGTTCCCTTGCCAGGATTATTCTGTAGCCTCTACTTTGAGTAAGTCAGGGGGGATTGAAGGTAAGAAAGGTGTATTATGGTGGCAAATTTACAGAATACTTAGTGAAAAAGGAGCATTAAAGCCTGATTATTTGTTCTTTGAAAATGTGGATCGACTTCTTAGCTCACCGGCTAAGCAGAGAGGACGCGATTTTGCAATAATTTTGGCGTCTCTTTCTGATTTAGGTTATACTGTAGAATGGAGAGTGATAAATGCAGCGGATTATGGTTTTCCTCAGAGAAGACGTCGTACATATATTCTTGGTTATAAAAATGGCTCGGTTATAAGTGATAGAATTGAAAATCTGGATAAATGGGTCTTATATGATGGAGTATTCGCTAAAAGTTTTAGATTCACTCCTAAAGAAAAGACTGAGACTGAGTTTTCAATAGATGGCACCATTCCTGAAATATCAGAACATTTTAATAGTGGAGGAAAAGAATCCCCTTTTGGAAACGCCGGAATAATGTCAAATCGTCAAGTTTACTCAATTGATGCATATCCATTATATGATGGGGCTACGATGACGTTAGGAGGAAATCTCATTGCAGAAGAATATGTACCCGAAGACTATTTTATCTCTAATGATGATTTAAAGAAGTGGGAATATGAGAAGGGAGCGAAGAAGATTAATCGCACCTCAAAGAATGGTTATGAGTATGTATTTTCAGAAGGTGCCATGGCCTTTCCTGATTCTATTGATGCTCCATCTAGAACTATTATTACAGGAGAGGGAGGTAATGCTCCATCACGTTTTAAACACGTAATAAAAACACCGTCAGGAAGATATAGAAGGCTTGTCCCTATTGAATTGGAGCGTCTGAATATGTTTCCTGATAATCATACTTTACATCCTGATGTTTCTGAATCAAAAAGAGCTTTTCTAATGGGAAATGCCCTTGTTTGTGGGGTGATACGCGAGGTTGGAAAAGAACTCTTTAGACAAATGAATGGAGAAGAACCAGTATCTACGAAACCAATTGAGACACAACGGAACCCTCATCCCACATTGGATTTCAATTTATTCGACGAATTAAAAGATGATTTGGTGAAAAACTGTCGAAAGAAGTCTCATCAAATTGATCCGACTAAGAATGTATTAATTGGTTTTGTTAAGGATGATTTTGCTGAGTATTTTCAGAATGGACAGGTATCAAAATACTATTATACAGGTAAAACTAAATCATTTCCGTCTACAATAGCTTTAAATAAACTATATTACTTTATGCCCTATTTTAAGGGTGTTGGAGTAAAAGATATATATTTAATTAAAATAGCTCGAATAGGTAACAAAGCTGAGATAAGAAGCGATAGTAACGACACCGATCCAAGATTAATTTTTGAATTGGAATATATAGGTTCTCTTGAAAAAAATAAGCCAATTAACCTCAATATTTATAGAACATATAGGTGGACTGTTATGGGCTCAATCCTTTGATAATGTAATGATGATATTATGGATTGTTCTAGTGAAACATTATTGTCGTTATGAATAAGCTATTTGCCTACGTATCATTATTCGTTTGCCTTATTGTTGTTTCCTGCAGTAGGTCACGTGTTGGCGTGGAGCCGGGTGTGAGTCTTGAGTTGGCGGGGGAACGTAAGGCGGCGGTGGCGGATGTAAGGTATGATCTTGCATTCAAGATTGATTCGGCTTTGGCGGTCAACCCAGAGGGACGTATCGAGATTCGTTTCGATTATACAGGTGACGATAATCCGCTTGTCTTGGATTTTGAAGGAGACAGTCTTGGGAGCGTGAACGTGAACGGTAAGGATATCGCGAATCCTGAATGGCGTGAGGGACACATCATTGTGGAGCCTGAATATTTGCGGGACGGCGAGAATGTTTTTGTCGCTGATTTTACGTCAGCCGCACGTGCGCTCAACAGGAATCCCGGCTATATGTATACGCTTTTCGTCCCTAATCGAGCCCATTCGGTATTCCCGTGCTTTGACCAGCCTGACATGAAGGCAAGCTATTGTCTTGAGCTCACGGTGCCTTACAAATGGAAAGCCGTAAGCAATTCACGCGTGCAGTCATCGGTAACTGATGAGAAAGCCGGTACAAATACGATAAAGTTTGAACCTACTGAGCCACTAAGCTCTTATCTGTTTGCTTTCGCAGCAGGTGAGTTTGATTACCGCGAGCACACTAACGGTGACCGTACTATTGGAGCCTATTTCCGAGAGACTGACCGTGACCGCCTTGAACAGCTCGATGAGATATTCTCTCAAGTCGAAAGCTCGCTCTCGCAGCTTGAGGAATACACAGGTATCAAGTATCCGTTTGCTAAATATGACCTCGTTATTCTCCCCGGTTTTCAGTTTGGCGGGATGGAGCACACGGGGGCTACGTTCTACAATGATAATACAGTTTTTGTTGGAAAAAATGCGACGGCGTCCCAGCTACTGAGTCGAGCCAAGCTGATTGCTCACGAGACTGCCCACATGTGGTTTGGTGATTTTGTGACAATGGAGTGGTTCAACGATGTCTGGACTAAGGAAGTGTTTGCCAATTATTTTGCGGCAATGCTTACCCGTAAGCTACTGCCGCAGTATGACCACGACCTCGAGTGGCTGCGCGTCTACATGGCTGCGGCTCTTGACCAGGATCGCTCGCAGGGTTCGACTCCCATACGTCAGCAGCTTGATAATCTGCGTAATGCCGGACTGATTTACAATAATATCATTTACAACAAGTCACCGTTGATGATGGGCAAGCTTGCCGAGCTTGTCGGTGACGAAAACTTTAAGAAGGGTATCCGTAAATACCTCAGTGACCACGCCTATGGTAATGCAACATGGGATGATCTCGTCGAGGCCTTGTCAGAGTTTACTGAAGCTGATGTTGAGGGATTCAGCCGAGCGTGGGTTTACGAAAAGGGGATGCCGGGAATAGATGTGACTCTACGTGACGGTCAATTAAATGTAACTCAGAATGACCCTTATGGCCGTGGTATAGTTTGGCCTCAAACTTTTAATATTCTGATGAGTGATGGTGTTGATAATAAGGAGATTGAAGTCTCGTTTGACGGTCGGGAATCTACTGTGACGGTTTCGGTTGAGAACATTACTGATTCAGCTCTGATTATCCCGGTTGCCGACGGTCGCGCCTATGGACTTGTTACAACATCCCGGGATAACTTGAAACGCATTATGGAAGACTGGATGCTTGAAGATGGCGTTGTCGCTTCGCTCCGATCCGTGGGACGTCTCGCCACCTTAATGATGCTTAACGAGAATTACCTTGCCGGTAATATCGAGACTGCCTCATGGCTTGAATTCCTGCTTAACTCTATAGCCGGAACATCAGACACACAGATGCTTTCAGCGTTGAGCCGCTATGCCGGCCCGGCATTGCTTGATCTTGGGGCTGAGGATGCAGCTGTTTTTGAGGATAAACTGAAAGCTATTGCCGAGACTCATCCTGAGAAACAAGCCCGAACGCTGGCACTGAAAATGCTTATCTCGTATGCCAGGTCTCCAAAGTCCTCAGGCTGGCTTTACGAGCTGTGGAGTGGGGGAGAATCACCAGTGCTCAGCAAGGACGATTTCACTGACATGTCAATCCAGCTGGCTCTCCTGCGTCCGTCTGAGGCTGACTGTATTCTTGCAGTTCAGCGCGAGCGCATATCAGGAGCTGATCGCCTACGCAAGTTTGACTTCGTAAGCCGCGCGGCTGTCAGTGATACAGTAGCGCTCGATTCATTGTTTGAGTCGTTAAGGATACCGCAGAACCGTCTTGTGGAACCATGGACATTGCAGGTGATTTCGCTTCTCAATCATCCCACGCGCCATGAACGTAGCGTGAAATACATTCGCCCGGCACTTGAAATGTTGCCCGATATTCAGGCAACCGGGGATATATTCTTTCCCGCAAACTGGTCAACAGCTCTCCTTGGAAGCTATCGCTCTCCTGAGGCTGCCGCTGAGGTCACTGCATTCTTTAAAGAGAATCAAGATATGACCCCGTTACTCCTCAACAAGGTGAGGCAGGCAGCCGCTCGCCTCAGCCGGCCATGATTATACTCCATCTTCAGCTTGGGGAAAAATTTAGATATACTTAACTTTATTCCTTGCTATTATTTTGCTATATTTGCACAGAAGTGTATACCAAGCGGCGATGGCCGCTACCGCTCTCCGGTAATTACCTCAGTTTTATTATATATCTCTCTCATTTTCAATATATAATCTCTCTTGTTTGTCTGTGTCTCGTGTAGGCACGCCTCTCACTCCCACTCTCTGTGATAATAAAAAAATAACATAAATGATAAGTAAATGGAATTACTTACCCCTAACAACCGAAGAACAAAAACTGGAGGCTACGCTCGATCAGCGATATGCCAACGTCCCGCCTATTAGCGAGTTGTTGGTTCAGCGTGGAATCACGTCGGTCGAGGAAGCAGAGCGTTTCTTCCGCCCGTCGTTGCGCGATCTCCATGATCCGTTCCTGATGTCTGACATGGACAAAGCAGTTGACCGGCTCAACCGAGCCATGGGGTCGAAGCAGAAGATTATGGTCTACGGCGACTATGACGTCGATGGCACTACTGCCGTCGCGCTCGTCTATAAGTATCTCCAGAACTTCTACTCAAATATCGATTATTATATTCCCACCCGCTACGAAGACGGGTATGGGATTTCGCGTCACACCATTGACGAGCTCGTAGAGCAGGGAGTTGATCTCGTAATCATTCTCGACTGNGGCATCAAGGCTATTGATGAGATTGCCTANGCCCGCGATAAGGGAATAGATTTCATCATTTGCGATCACCACGTGCCTGACGAGACCNTGCCGCCTGCAGCTGCTATCCTCAATCCCAAGCTTGAGGACAGCACGTATCCATGCCGAGACCTTTCAGGTTGTGGCGTGGGTTTCAAGTTCATGCAGGCATTCTCAATCAGCAACGGTATTGACCAGGGCGATCTCTTCAGCATGCTTGACCTGGTTGCCGTATCAATCGCAGCTGATATTGTACCGATGACTGACGAGAACCGCATAATGACCTATCACGGACTGAAGCGACTGAATTCAAATCCCAACATCGGTCTACGTGCAATCATCAAGATATGCCAGCTTTCAGGCAAGGAAATCACCATCAGTGACGTGATTTTCAAAATAGGACCACGTATCAATGCATCAGGCCGCATGCAGAGCGGTCGCGAAGCTGTTGACCTCCTCGTTGCCCGCGACAGCCGCGATGCACTCGAAATTGCCCGTCACATTGACCAGTATAACAAGGACCGCAAGGAACTCGACAAGCAGATCACGACTGAGGCAAGCGCTATCCTTGAAGCCCGTGACCCCGATGAAGTCAGCCAGAAATCCATCGTTATCTACAACAAGGATTGGCACAAGGGTATAATCGGTATCGTAGCATCACGTCTCACGGAGCTTTACTATAAGCCTGCCGTAGTTCTTACGCTGTCTAACGGCCTTGCTACCGGCTCAGCCCGCTCGGTTCAGGGATTTGACATATATTCAGCCGTTGACTCCTGCCGTGACCTTCTGGAGACATTCGGTGGACACACTTACGCCGTGGGGCTCTCGATGAAGGAAGAAAACATCGAGGAGTTCACCCGACGTTTTGAAAAGTATATTGCCGAGAATATCACCATCGCCCAGCAGACACAGTCAGTCGACATTGACGCGTGCATTACGTTTGCTGACATCAGTAACGAGTTTCTGGCACTCCTCAAGCGTTTCAATCCGTTTGGTCCCGGTAACTCAAAACCGGTTTTCTGCACCCGTTCAGTCATGGACTTCGGCACCAGTAAACTCGTCGGCCGCCAGCTTGAGCACATCAAGCTTGAACTTGTAGACAACACCTCAGGGAAGGTGCTCAACGGTATCGCTTTCAACATGGCGCGCTACTTCAAGCACATCACCTCAGGCAAGCCGTTTGACATCTGCTATACCATTGAGGAGAACAAGCATTCCATGGCAAGCAACGCCGTGCAGCTGCTTATCAAGGAAATTTATACCGGCCGCGAATGAGTGCTGAGGCACGCACAGTCCTTAAGGAATACTGGGGTTACGACAATTTCCGTGCATGCCAGGAAGAGATAATTGACTCCGTCATGCGGGGGTGTGACACCCTCGGACTTATGCCCACGGGTGGTGGTAAGTCTATCACATTTCAGGTGCCGGCCCTCATGTTGCCCGGTGTTACTCTTGTGGTAACGCCGCTTATCTCTCTCATGAAGGATCAGGTGGATAATCTCCATGCACGTCACATCAAGGCTGCAGCACTCCATTCCGGGCTCACTCTCCACGAGACAAACCGCATCATCAATCATCTGGAGGGTGGGGCAATTAAGTTACTGTACGTGTCGCCCGAGAAACTTCAGGGTGACAAGTTCAGGTCATTGCTGCGGCGCATCGAAGTGTCACTGATAGTGGTTGATGAAGCACACTGTATTTCGCAATGGGGTTACGACTTCCGTCCCAGCTACCTGAACATTGACATCGTGCGCCGTGAAAAACCAGGTGTTCCGGTGCTCGCACTTACTGCCTCAGCCACCCCGATGGTGGTGGAGGACATTACAAAGAAACTCTCCTTCCGTAACCCTGATAACATATTCAGGCTCAGTTTTACCCGCGACAACATCTCTTATCTCGTGCGATACACTGAGAACAAGGAGCAGAAAATGGTTGAAATCCTCTCGAAGGTTGCCGGTTGCGCCATAGTCTACGTGAGGTCCCGTAAGCGCACTACTGAGCTTGCTCGCGTGCTATGCTCTTACGGCATCGTGGCCGAGGGATACCATGCGGGACTCACACCCGAGCTTAAAGCTGAGCGTCAGAATCGCTGGAAAGATGGAACTACCCGCGTGATTGTGGCGACAAATGCGTTCGGCATGGGTATTGATAAACCTGACGTACGTCTTGTTATTCATCACGATATCCCTCCATCCCTTGAGGAATACTATCAGGAAGCCGGGCGTGCCGGGCGCGATGGGAAGGAGTCATTAGCTGTAATTCTCGCTTCGGTGCCTGACAAGGGAGTGCTATCACGTCGTCTGGCTGACTCGTTTCCACCGCGTGACTACATCCGCAGTATATATGATAAGGTGTGCGTCTTCCTCAACATAGCTATGGGCGAAGGTTTTGAAAAGCTACGTGAGTTCAACTTCCGCCTCTTCTGCGAGCGATACAAGCTCCAACCCGCGCCGGCCCTTTCAGCCATAATGCTTCTTGGACAGTCAGGTTATCTTGAGTTCATTGAGGACTATAACTCGCGTTCACGAGTAATGGTAATCATGGAGAAACACCGGATGTATGAACTGCGACTTGAGCCTGACGCTGACAAGCTGTTGCTTACTATCCTGCGCAGCTATACGGGTATTTTTGCTGACTACGAATATATCTCAGAGCCGGTTCTCGCATCACGCACAGGTCTCACTGAGCAACGAGTCTATGAGCTTCTCTTGCTCTTGAGCCGTATGCGTGTAATTCATTATATACCTCGTTCTAATAATCCCATGATGTTCTTCCCTCGCTCCCGTGAGGATGGAAAGCATGTCGTGATTCCCATTAAGGTCTATGAGGAGCGCCGGGAGACGATGAAGAATCGCCTTGATGCAATTAAGAAATTCGTGTTTGAATCTCACGAGTGTCGCGTAAACGAGATGTTGAGATATTTCGGCGAGACCCCCACAGCACCATGCAGAAAATGTGACTATTGTCGTGACGTTTATCGCCGCAACAATCCTCCGTCACACACTCCGCGTCAAGTGATTGAGCTAATCTTGACAATGACCCCGACAATAACGATATCAGAACTTATATCACAGTGCAAGCGTGACCCCCGGTCGATAATCTCAGCCGTCAGGGAGCTCGCTGACGAGGGCGTCATCATCGTTACTGACGGCACCGTCAGCTCCACCCGCTAAAATATATTTTCAGTAAATTATAATTGTACCGCAAAATGGGACACTATGGTCTTAATTTTGCGGTACAATAACATCAGCCCGGTGGCGGAATTGGTCAGA